>JAGBGA010000016.1 GCA_017936185.1 Alphaproteobacteria bacterium
TGTGTCATCAACATGCGAATTCCGCGCCCTATTCTTGACAAGATAAAAGAACTTGCCGATGCCCAGCATGTTCCATACCAATCATTAATATCATCGGTACTGTTTTCATTGGCAAACATCGAAGATAAAAAATAACCCCGCCCAAACCAAAGGTAAACAAAATGTCCAACACAAACACCTTTGAAAAACTGAATCTGTTTAAACACAACATTCACACAATCAACCAAAGCCCAGAAATATTCAACAGCAATATCCCAACCCAAGACAATCAATACAGTGAATGTTGGCGATATTCTGATTTACACAATCTGCTTGGCGCCGACTTTTTTCCCACATCACCAAACATGGACGCAAACGTTTACAAGCACATCTATATGCCACACACCCCAAATAACAAACGTGGCAAGATTGAACTTGTTCCATCCGACGCAACATTTCATGACGCCCACGTTGTACCCATACATCATTCTTTTACACTTGGCGTGGTCGGATACAAAAACGCAACCGACCTTGAATTGTCACGATATGCATGTTGGTGCCTGATGCGCCAATCCCCAAATTTAATGTTCGAACGGCTATACTTTTTACACCCCAACATAACATATTTTGAACTGTACAAAGCCAACACCGAATTCAATCGCATTCAATTGCGCAACTTATTATCCACATATGAAAAACGATTAAACGGTATTTTATATCGCATCAGCGCGAACTTTTCATTATTCAACCATGAAACAAACCGACCATTTTTTGGCGGATACACCACCGAAGAATTACGCGACATGTACAACATAAAAAGCAAAAGCGCCCCCATCTTTGATTACGTCGGCCCATTAACATTAATGGCACGAATAAACGCCCTTGATAAAACAATTCGCGCATACAATCGCACCGGCCACACAATGTCGGCAAACGACCTTTCGTACAATCTTTGGCAAGACCTTATTTCCGAACGAAACAATTTGGTATACAGCCATCAAACATACCCCGAAGGCGACATCCTTCCCAACATGCCGGTTCAAAAACTGCAACGCCAACTAAATAACATTGAACAAAATTTTATCCGCGAATACGCAAACAAAAAATTAAGATAACAATTTAAAATAATAATAAACAAATAAAAAAACGCGGGACAATCCCGCGTTTTATTTTTATTGTTTTCCACCAAACATTGACGCCGCACAGCCCAATGAACCACCTTCGCCCGCCATGCTCATAAATGCGGACAAAATCGCACCAACACCAAACAACACAATAAACCCAACCAACAAACCAATTCCCCTTTTCTTAACATCATCAAATTTAACTTCACCTGCCGAAATCCATCCCCATGCCCAACCGGCAATAATAAACCCGGCACCAACAAACGCCAATGTACGAAGAACACTGAACACACCGCCCAACTGCTCCGCCAAATCACACAAAGCCTGATTCATACTCGCTTCGGTAACAGCCGCCATCGACGGTGCCATTGATGCCATCAAACCAATGATTGCAAAATTGAATTTATTCATTAACTTTTTCATATAAAACTCCTTTTACCTTTTCCGTAATTCTAACATAACCCGCACACAAATTAAAGTAAAAAATCCGGCAAACGCCGGATTTAATTATTTCACAAAAACATATTTTTTCTTGGTGCATTTTTTTGCACATCCGCAATCTGCTTTTGTTGTCACCGGTGTTAAAACACTGCGTTCTGTACGTGCCGACTGTGCAAAGTTATCACGTGCATACAAATCACGACACATCGTATTACGGTAAACAATCTTTTTATCCGTATCCAACGAACGAACATCTTCGGAATAGCGACGCCCACGTTCCACCGCATAGAACACACAATCATCACCATCTTGGGTATAACGAACCCCACCTTTGTAATAGTCATAATAAGACGAACAACCCGCCAATACGACCAAGCCCACAAATGCAAACAAAATATTTTTCATATTTTATAACCCTTGGTTAACAAGACCCTCTGCCCGCCCCCGATTCGAATCAATTGTGTCACAAATGACGCCACAGTCAAGATTTTCAATAAAAAAACCGACATTTTCTGCAAAATTATGCTATAATTCAAACAACAAAAGGAACCATATAATGAAATACACTGATTACGGCCTTGTAAACACCCGCGCAATGTTTCACGACGCAATTACGCGCAACTTTGCGGTACCGGCATTCAACATCTATAACATGGAAACATTGACATCCGTCCTTGACGCCGCCCACATAACAAACAGTCCTGTTATCTTGGCGGTATCAGAATCCGCCTTGAAATACATGGGCGGCGACATGTTAATGGGCATGATATGGGGCGCCAAGATATCACCAAATGACAACATTGCCCTTCACCTTGACCATGGGGGCAGTTTTGACGCCTGCAAACGCGCGATACATTTGGGATTTTCATCCGTCATGATTGACGCCAGCCGCATGCCATTCGACGAAAACATAAAATTAACCAAACAAGTCGTCGAATTCGCGCATGACCACAACGTCACTGTCGAAGCCGAACTTGGCACACTTGCCGGCATTGAAGACGAAAACACATACGGCACCACATCAACATACACCGACCCAAACGATGTTGAAAAATTCGTAAACGCCACCGGCATTGATTCACTTGCAATCGCAATCGGCACCAGTCATGGCGCATACAAACGCAAACGCGACGACCAAGAATTACGCTTTGACATATTGGAAGATGTTGCAAAACGCCTTCCGGAATTTCCATTGGTATTACATGGCGCATCAAACATTCCACAAAAGTTGGTTACAACCATAAACGAATTTGGCGGCAAAATATTGGGCGCACGCGGCATAGACGAACAACAGTTACGTCGCGCAACAAAAATGAACGTATGCAAAATAAACCTTGACAGTGACTTACGCCTTGGTTTTATCGCCGCGACCCGCAAATCACTTGCCGACAAGCCAGAAAACTTTAACCCACGCGAATTTTTATCACTTGCACGCCAAACAATGACACAAACATGCGTTGATGAAATCAAACACATAATGGGTTCGGACAATAAAATAAACCAACCCTAAAAAATAAGATACGCAAAATAAAAGATAATGGTATAGATGCACGCAGTGCCGGCAATGTAGTGTACAAATGCTACATAAGCGCGCCCCACCCCAAGAAGACGTGTAAAAAATAAAAGATAATGGCATAGATGCGAAGTGGTCGGCAAGCGCAGTGTACAAATGTTACATAAGCGCGCCGACCACAAGCAGATATGCCATTAGATTTTATTTTGCACGTTCGACGTATTCAAGGGTTTCAGTATTTACAACAATCTTTTCACCTTGTTCAATAAATACAGGTACTTGAACGCGAACACCGTTGTCCAAGATGGCTGGCTTGCCGCCACTGCCGGAAACGGTTTGACCTTTCAAGGCCGGCTCTGTTTCTTCAACGATGGCAATAACTGTTTTTGGCAATGAAATTGATACAGGTTGACCTTCGACAAAGTTGGCCTTGACGGTCATTTCAGGCGCCAAAAATTTCATTGCTTCGCCAAGCGAATCAACAGACATGGTAAATTGTTCATAGTCCGAAAGATTCATAAAGAACGCATCGGTCCCATCAGCATAAAGATATTGACAATCAATATCTTCAACCATCAATTTTTCAACTTTATCTTCGGCGCGCCAGCGGTCACCACCTTTGTTACCCGAATCGATATCGCGCAAGTCCGCCTGGACAAATGCACCACCTTTACCAGGTTTAACCTTGGTAATTGATGTTACAGAATAA
>JAGBGA010000017.1 GCA_017936185.1 Alphaproteobacteria bacterium
TCCGTTTGATACTGCAAAACTTCGGTATCGAACATTCTGCCGGCATGGAAGCCGCAGATCACAAAATCGGCCTGCTGTTTTGCTGCGCGAATATCCTGTTCCATCATGGCAAGACAGGCCGGATCCGCAATGGTATAGATGTGGGAGGGGGGCGACATCGTAGTGTACACAAACGTAAATGAGATGTCGCCCCCGCCCACAGATATGCCATTAGATTTTATTTTAAAGGATGTGACGTTTGTTGTTCGCATCAGGCCCCGACACAATACCATCTTCTTCCATGCGTTCCATAAACCCGGCGGCCTTGTTATACCCAATCTGAAGTCGCCGTTGAATATATGAAATGGTGGGCTTTTTATCACGAATAACAAATTCTTTGGCGCGTTCATAAAGGTCGGCGTCTTTGTCGCCGGAACCACCACCGGATGGAATGGCACCTGGAATGCCAGAAACCGGCGCAGATGAATCAGATTCGGCGTCGGTAACACCGTCGGCATATTCGGGGGCGCCTTGGGAACGCAAAAAGTCACCAATACGTGTTAATTCATTGTCGTCAATAAAGGCCCCATGAATACGAACCGGGACACGACCTGCTTCACTGAACAACATGTCACCCATGGCTAAAAGCTGTTCTGCGCCACCTTCACCAAGGGCGGTTACACTGTCGATACGACTGCGCGCCTGGAACGAAACACGCGTTGGGAAATTGGCCTTGATAACACCGGTAATGGTTGTTGCGTCGGGACGCTGGGTCGCCATGACAAGGTGAATTCCGGCGGCACGCGCTTTTTGTGCAATACGCTGAACACACGCTTCTACTTCTTTTCGGGCAAGTGACATTAGGTCTGCGACCTCGTCAATAATAATGACGATGTATGGGATATCCGACAAATCGACTTCTTGGGTTTCAAACAGCAATTCACCGGTTTCCGGGTCTGTACCGACGGCAACCTGCTTGGTAATTTTTTCACCTGCGGCGCGTTTTTGTGCCGCCGTTTCGTTATAGCTTTCGACATTACGCGCATTCAAGATTTGAAGTTGCTTGTACCGTTCTTCCATTTCACGCACCGCCCATTTCAGTGCGTTTACCGCCGCCCCTGGATCCAACTTTACAATCGGCGTAATCAAATGCGGAATATCATCCCAGAACCCAAAATCAACCCCTTTTGGGTCAAGAATCATCAACTTGCACTTATCGGGCGTAAAGTGATACACAATTGACGTAATTATCGATTGCACGAACACAGACTTACCCGACCCAGTGCGCCCTGCAATCAACATATGTGGCATTTTTGCCAAATCAAAGTACATCGGATTTCCGCCAATATTAACCCCCAACGCCAATGGTATTTTATACTTGGTATCGACAAACATTTCGTCTTCCATCAATCCGCGATATCGCACCGTTTGCCGCTTTACATTAACCATTTCAACACCGACAAAGTTCGTTCGCGGAATATGCGCAATACGAATATTTTCTGTTGCCATTGCACGCGTCATATCTTTGACGGTTTTTGTAATATCCGCAATACGCATACCTGTATCGGGTTCAAATTCATAAAGCGTAACAATTGGCCCCGGCTTGATTCCAACAACACGCCCAAAGACCCCATATTCTGCGAAATGCGTTTCCATATTTTTTGCATTCTGTTTTAATTCTGGTGTAACCGTATATTTTGAAAAGTTCGACCGTTCCAGCAACTTTGGGTCTGGCAATTGATATACCGATGGCGTCCGCACACGCTTTGGCACTTCGGCCACTGCCGGCGTTGCCGCCACCGCCGCGACTTTTTTTGTTGTCCGTCGTGCCAACAACCCACGTTTTGGCTTTTCTTGTTTTTCTGTATCGTCCTTTTCTTGGGCTTCATCCTGTTGACCATCATCTGATTCTTGTTCTTGCACTTCATCCGCCCCAGATGGCTTAACCAAGTGGAACGCGGTCCCCACCCATCGCAACCATCGTATAAATATACGCATTGCACCACGCACATGGGCCCACTTTATATGAAGCAACATCCCCCCCATAACCAAGAACACCCCAATACAAAGCAACGCCGGCACAATCGCCCATCCACCAACAATCGCGACCAAGTCATTTGCCGCAACGGCACCAAAAATTCCACCATACGACGCCGACGGCGCAATTGCGCCAAATCCCACCGCCCCGGCACAAAGTGCAATAAACCCACGCAAAAAATTATATTCTGGGGCATCTTCACAATCCAACCCAATCAGTCGCACAAACCCCCATCGAACCGCGCACAGCAACACAAACAACCCCGGCACCACCCCAACGGCATACCGCACCAAACCAACGCCCCACCCCATAATTGATTGGGCGCCAAAATTACTTGCCGTCATAAAACCATCAAGATACGGGTCATAAAAAAGCAACGCGAACGTCGCCCAAATCCCCAACACAAACACCACACCGCCAAATATACGATGCGCCAAACTTTTCAACGCGCCTGAAACACGTTCTGGTAAAAATTTTGATTGCTTTGCCATAGTAAAAGTATTTTATCACATTTTTTTCAAAAA
>JAGBGA010000018.1 GCA_017936185.1 Alphaproteobacteria bacterium
ACACTGGTGGCAATCGCGACCAAAAGGTTCGCAGCATGGGCATTGATTTAACCCATCTTCACTATGAAATTATATATTCCGGTCGTGCATCTTATATAATTGCGCCAAACGGTTCACGCATTTCCATTATTCGCGGCGATTCTGAATTGGGTCCATGCGGCGACTTTAAAAGCAAGATAATACCAAACAAGATGATGGTATATAAATAACAAAAAACGTGATTGTGGTGGGGATAGTGGGACTTGAACCCACACGGTCGCAATGACCAAAGGATTTTAAGTCCTCAGCGTCTACCATTCCGCCATATCCCCGAAGACTTTAAAAAAAAATTTGGTGGAGCTGATGGGACTCAAACCCACGACCTCTACGATGCGAACGTAGCGCTCTATCAACTGAGCTACAACCCCAAAACTGTATCCTGCCCTACCTCTTGATGAAGTATGGTGCGGATAAGAAGACTCGAACTTCCAAGGTATTGCTACCACTAGTACCTGAAACTAGCGCGTCTACCAATTCCGCCATATCCGCAGGCGTCCGATATATTATACCAAATTTTAATCCTTTGCAACAAGAAAAATCGACAATATCTTATATTATTTACATCGGCTTTTTTATGATTATTCGCTTGCGCTAAAAAACGTAAATTTGCTATGATTTCATCAGAGATGAATAAAATTCTGATTTTCGTTGCAAATATGCTTGTTTGCATTGGTTTTGCCAATGCTGCTGTTCGTGATGGAACGGCCATTTCACGCAACAAATCTGAAAAAAACACACAAAGTCGCGTTTCAACGGTGCAACCACGCACCAACACCGCGCGCACAACAACAATTATTCCGCGCGCCACAACAACATCCGCATCTGTACGTGGTGGCAATGTTATAAATCGTACACAGTCAAAAAGCACCATTACACGAAGTGCCACCACCGCGCAAACACCGCGTGCTTTGGCAAACGTGGCACGACAAAAGCCAAACCGTTCATTGACGGCGCGCGTCGCCACAAACACCGACACATCAATATCAAACACGCGCACTGGTGCCGAATACGAACAATGTAAAAACACATACTTTTCATGCATGGACCAGTTTTGCAGCCTCAAGAACGACGACTATCGCCGCTGTTCCTGTAATGATCGCGTATTTGATTTAACCGCGCGGCGCGAAACACTTCAAAGTGCCGGCGAACAACTAACGATATTCACCGAAAATCTTGATGTTGTTGGCATGACCGCCGCCCAGGCAACCGCAATGCGCACCGAATCAGATGGCGAAGCGGCCCTTAAATCGGACACATCTTCATCCAAAGCCTTATTACAAGCAATCATGAATTCCATTCGTGGCGAAGACAGTACCGTTGGCGGAAAATTCACTGATTTAAACAGCATCAACATATCTTTTGACACCGTAAACGCATTTGGCATGACCGACGTCGGCCAAGCGATTGCGTCATACAACGGTGTTGCGCTTTATAACGCTGTATACCCCCAGTGTCGCGATGCCGTACGCGCCGATTGTAACGACGCATCATTACAACGCGCAATCACCGCATACCTTATGGCAATTGAACAAGATTGTAACACTGTGCAAACGGCGCTTGACAAAACCCAGCAAGACATAAAATCGGCCATCCGCGAAGGAAGCGCCATGCTTGACCTTGCACGTATTGAAAACCGGCAAAAACATAATTCTTCTGATATAACAACATGCATAAATGCGGTTGAAACCGCGATTCTTAGTGAAGAAGTCTGTGGTGCCAATTATCATAAATGTTTGGACAACGGCGAATTTATCGACATATCAACCGGCCAACCAATTGCAGGTGTTGAAAACTTTTACGAACTTGAAAACCTGTTGACATTTAATGCCGGCATTGATGCTGCACATCAAAAATTAACCCAGAACACAAACAATCGGAAATTCATACAGCACTTTGAAAACCGCGTAAAAAAATTCGCACAACCGGCACTTGACAAATGCGTTGAAGACGCCGACCAAGTATGGGCCGAATACCTTGACATTGCAATGTTAGACATATATTACGCCCAACGAAGCAAAGTTGATGAAATTAAACAAAGTTGTTTTGATTATATATCTTCATGCTATATGAACGGCGACACCGCAATTGACGCCGGCCTTTCCAACTTAACCGGTGACAGCAAAGTCGTACTTCAACCCGATGCCATTGCACTGAACAATCAAATGTGCACTGAATATGTCACCGCATGTGACAACATGTTTGACGGAAACATCATTGCCCAATACATTGAAAACCGCCAAGAAACAGACCAATTAACGGCATGTCGTGCGGTTGCAAAGCAATGCTTTGACAAATACGGCGGCACAAACTATGAAAACTTTTATTATCCATACAGTGGTCTGTTTACCATCGGTCATGCACCAGATTGGTTTACATTATATGAATACGATACGAACGGCAAAAAAATTGACGGATATAAATCAGAATGCGCAAAACAATTGGCAAACATTGACGCATGCAACACCCCTGAGATTATTGAAATGGCATTTGGTGGTTTGGATTATTACGCCAAAAAAGATGGATATGAATATGGCCTTGCTGCTGGATTGGATTCGGACAACAACCCGATAATAAAGCAACGTTATTTGCGTCCGACCGGTGTCGCCACCGAAATATACAACAATGTACTGTCCGTATTATCGACCCAGTGCATGAACGTTGACGGCCGCTTTGTTGAATATCAACAGTTAAAACCAGGCATATTACAAAACCAAGACAACCTGTGCGAAATAATCGAAACCGCAGAAATATATAACACACCATTTAATGTCGGCTATACCATCGCAAACACATACGGCCTGATACCAAACGAAAACATGTGTCCACGTGACTATATACTGAATGTTGACACTAAATCATGGGGAATATGTTCATGTTGGGAAAATGGTGCCCGACGCAGTAAAAATGGCAAATCCGCCAAGTGCATGACAATAATGCCAACAACAAAATCACGCACAGACACAGAAACAGAAACAGAAACAGGCGCAGAAACACCCAAATATGTTTCGGCAATTGCAAACGATGAAAAATGTGTCCAAGATAAACCAAAAAAATCATGGGCCATGCTTTGCCAAAACGATAATCATCAAATGAATTGCGATTTTCAAACAATCGGCGAAATAACCGAATACAATTGGTGCACCCAAGATGTATTATCAAGCAATAACCAAGTATGCCCAATCAGCTATAGTGACGGTAATTTCTATGAACAAAAAATATGTGACGAACACCTGGGGGCAACAATGCTGCCACATGGAATCGAATAACCCCATCATTACCACCACCGCCCACAAAACAATCAAATAAATAAAACCCACAAGAAAAAAGCCGCCCCCGCGGGTGGGGCGCAGGCCGGGCTGGGTTACCAATGCCCAAGAAAACACACCTACTCTTTATCCTGTCATTCTGGGGCTTGACCCCAGAATCCAGGTCATTCATTCTTTTTTTTGCCCACACAACAATAAAATAAATAAAATCAAAATAAAAATCCCCAAACTGGGGATTTCTAAGAATCATCTTCTTCTATTTCTTCTTCGTCATCATCTTCAACGGCATTTAAATCAATTTCTTTTGGAATGCCCAAAATATCTTCAATCTTTTCCGATGCCGCATCAAGATCAATCTTGTGCAACACCGCAAATTCTTGGGCCATACGTTCCAAGGCGCGCAAATACAACTGGCGCGCGGAAAAAGTCATTGTGTCGGCGGCACTGCGACGCTGAAGATCACGAACAACTTCGGCCAACTTCATTGGGTCACCCGAATTAATATTTTCTTCATACTGTGCGGCACGACGCGCCCAAATCATGCGCTTTGCCCCGGCCTTTCCTTTGGCCGACGCGATTGCTTCGTCCATCTTTTTTGCGGATGTTAACGGACGTAACCCCGATATTTCTGCACGTTCGACCGGCACACGCAACGTCATATGATTGCGTTCAAAGTCAATAACCAACATCTTTATTTTTTGACCTGCAACACTTTGTTCTTCAACGCGCAACAATTTTCCAACGCCTTGGGTTGGATAAACAACATATTGTCCTGTTTTAAAATCTAACTTTTTACTTGGCATTATGTATTACCTTTTTACGGTTGCCATTCTCTCTGCTGACGACATTATAACACAAAAAAACAAGAAAAACAAATATTTGCAAAAAAAATTCCCCAAACATGGGGAAATTTATATTTTATCGCGTAATTCGACGCAAAGTACCCGTTCTTCTTATTGCGGACGAACGACTTGCCTCGGTCGTGCCACTTGACACTGCACACACCCATTGTCCCGATTTCAAGATTGCAGTTTCCCCTTCGGGACATGATGGCTTTTCCAAACGCCATGCAAAGCAAGACCCTTTTTGATACGATTCGTATGTTGAATTATCCCCGCCACGTGTATATGCGCCATATTCAGGGTTCCATTCACCGCGCGCTTCACCACCGCACCACTTACGTTCCCCCCAGCATTCGACACAATTTCCTTTGGCATCACACAGTTCAACAACCCCCGGCGTCATTTGATAACCACTGTTGGCTTTGTCATCACTTCCCATTTGTTTACCGTTTTCCAAGTCACGACACCACAGTTTCTGACATTCTGCCGATGGCACACCATCAATTTTATTACGCGATTCCACCAACACATACCCCGCCCCACACGACGTAAACGCCGCATTCGCCGATGTAATAAAGCACGCCGATAAAATCGCAAAAAGTAAATATTTTCTTCCCATGTCATACATTTTACATTATTTCATAAACTTTAACAAGATAAAAAATCGCGCCCAATGGCGCGACTTTTTTATTGTCCCAAACCTGCTGGACTGAACCGACCGATATTATTAAACAATTCTTCCAGTGCATTCAGCTCAATCGCCGCCGGTATTTGTGTTTCACCATCTGCAATTTTTACATCTGGCAAATCTGCATCATGTAAAACCTGGGTTTTCAAGACGCGATTTCCGCGCACCCATGCCAACAATACCGTTTCATCTGTGAACGTTGGCGCCAATGGTCCGCGATAATTTTCATCCGCCCCAAAGTAAATCCAAACTTCATCACCATACATTGTTTTTACTTGTGGCGCCCCAATTGTATCCAACAAGCCTGCCGTTGTTTTCACATTTGCAACCTGGGCTTCTAAATCTTTGGGAAAGACATATCCACGATGTTTGGTTTGAAATGTACACGCCGCCAATATTGACAACAGCAAAACAAATAAAGTCCGTTTCATGGTTTATCCTTCTCCATTTTCTTTAACGATTGGTTTGTTCAGCATTGCAAACTGCGCAATATGTTTTTTCAATTCACTTTTATACGCATTATTTGCCTTGGCCAAATCGACCAGTTTATTAAACTGGGGATTTGCTGCACGTGCCGCCCCAAATCGCGATTCGGTTTTCAAGAAATCTTCCAACGGCATTGGATTATCAACATTTGAATCCATGGTCAAAGGATTATGCCCTTCGGCAATCAAGCGCGGATCGAAACGGAACAATGGCCATGCCCCGGTTTGCACCATCTGCATTTGATGTTCCGGCCCATTTTGAAGCGCGAACCCATGGGCAATACATGGTGCATATGCCAAAATAATCGATGGACCATTAAACGATGCCGCTTCACGAAATGCGCGAATCGCCTGGGCCTGATTTGCACCCATTGCAATTTGTGCGACATACGCCCCCGACATCATCGCAATCATACCCAAATCTTTTTTAGCATGTTCTTTACCACCAATTGCGAACTTCATACTGGCGCCAAATGGGGTTGATTTCGATTGTTGGCCACCTGTATTTGAATACCCTTCGGTATCCAACACCAAAATATTTACATTTTCACCACTGTGCAGTATATGATCAACACCGCCATATCCAATATCATACGCCCAACCATCACCGCCAATAATCCAGACCGACTTGTCAACGACTTCACCGACCAAGCTTTCGGCCAAGCGCGCACGTGGTCCATCAATCTTGGCCAACCTTGCGCGCAGGTCTGTTTCCAACGCACGCTGTTTTTCCGGCTTTGTTTCATCGAATATTTCTTCGACATTTTCAATTCCCAATTCGAACAGCAACGCCTTTAAATTATCACGTTTTTGATTCAGTGCCAAACGCATCCCCAATCCGTATTCTGCATTATCTTCGAACAAAGAATTCGACCATGCCGGCCCACGTCCATTTGCGTCACGTGTCCATGGCGTCGTTGGCAAATTCGCCCCATAAATAGACGAACACCCTGTTGCATTTGCAACAACCATACGTTCACCAAACAAATGCGACAATAACTTTACATATGGCGTTTCACCACACCCCGCACACGC
>JAGBGA010000019.1 GCA_017936185.1 Alphaproteobacteria bacterium
CATGCATTACACTATATCATATTTTTTTATAATATTCAGCATTTATTCAAACAAAAAATCCCCCGATTGGGGGATTTTTTTTACACAATCTGTGATTATTTATCCAATGCTTGATTAATTTGTGCGGCTGGGATTGCACCTGGGAATGCTTCTTCACCGATAATCAAGAATGGTGTACCTGTGATTTCGAAACGATTTGCCAAGTCACGAACATTTGCCAATTCGATTTCGACGACTTCACTGGTCATATCTTCTTTCAATCTTTCTGTATCAAGACCTGCTTCTTTGGCAAACTTCATCAAGTTCTTTTCGATTGCGGCCGCCAATTTTTCTTGATCTTGGATATTTTCAGATGGGCGATATTCGCGTGTAAAGACCATATCTGCAAATTTTGCTGCTTTGTCTGCATCTTGCATTTTTGCGGCAATCATTGCACGTGCTGGGCCATCAGACATCACGCCATGAATTGAAAAGTTCTTTAACACAACACGAACATCATCACGTGATTTCATTACACGATCCAATTCACCATGTACACGACGGCAATAACCACATGACGCGGCCGTCCATACATAAATAGTCTTTTTGGCTTCGCGATTACCCAAGACCGGTGCATTTTCCATCATTTCAAATGCATTACCACGAACGAATTCGCGAATCGCTTTATTTTTTTCTGCATTTTGTTGTTCTTGCATACCATTTGCCATTTCCTGCAAAATCATTGGATTAACGCTTGTCAAATAATATGGAACGAACAAACGGCAAATACTGCCGGCGACCATAATAATTGCAAGCAACTTGATTGCTTTTCTTACCAGTGCAACGGCCACAGATGTTTTTTTTGCATCATGCTTTAACATCATGCCACCAAACATATACAGCGCGATACCCAGTACCAGTATCAAAATTGTCCAAGTCATGATTTTCTCCTTCTTTGTTGAACGTGGACACCATAGCAAATTTTACAAAAAGTGCAAGAAATAAATATGAATAGTATTCCACCATATTCAACATCTGTCGCATCACCGGCACCGCCACACCTTGTTGTGCACACACCCCTTCGATAAAACGCAACGTTATCCCAATACTCAGTGGTAATTTATACAAACGATTAACATATGGTGCCGCGCAATCCACACATACCGCCCGCCCCGTTCGTGGCGACAAAAAGTGTAAATCATTTGTCTTGCCGCATCCCGAACAATGTGATAAATCCAGTGCATACCCCAATTCGCGCAACAAATCCGTTTCCCATTCAAGATACGCCCCATTAACATCATCGCCCAACGCCCCCATTAACCAAAGCGTCTTGTCATAAAGTGCATCGTACGCTTCGCGTTCAGGCAACAAAGTATTCAACAGTTCAAACGCCGCATTCATTGCCGCCAATCGCGCATGCGACATCATCAATGGCGCCGCAAGATTCTTGTCCGCTTCCCAATGAAATGTCCCAAGTTGTGAATCAAGACGTGCATTCCATGACATTTGCCCAACCTGGCCCAACAAAGGCCGATTCTTTTTTGCAACAACCGCCCCACGCATCACGCCCACCAACACGCCATATCCACGCGAAAAGACACGCGCAATTGCATCGCGTTCGTTAAATGGTCGCAACCCAATCAAGATTCCATTTGATTCCAACTTCATCACATATAATTATAGAACACATACAAAATGAATCAACCCAACATTTTCCTTGTATCATTTTTATCGGTTGACCGAAATACATTTTTTTTACTAACATTACAGGCATGAGAAGAATGTCCCTTATCTTATCTGCATTATTTTTTTGCACCACCGCAAATGCGGCACAATATCGTGCTGTTTTGGTTGCCGACATGGACACCGGGCGCGTTTTATACCAAGAAAACGCAACACAATTGAATTATCCGGCCAGTTTAACAAAAATAATGACCCTGTATTTAACATTTGACGCATTGGAACATGGCCGATTAAGCCTTGACGATTATTTAATTGTATCCCAATCTGCGGCGAATGCCGAACCGGTAAAACTGGGGTTGGCGGCGGGCGCAAAAATTCGTGTCGAAGACGCAATAAAAGCCGTCGCGGTATACAGTGCCAACGATGTTGCACGCGTATTGGCCGAAAACTTAAAAGGCGGCCAAGAAGAATCTTTTGCCGACCTGATGACACGTGTTGCGCGTGAAATTGGCCTGACCAATACTAATTTCGAAAATTCATCTGGCCTGCCCAACGACGACCACATGTCAACGGCACGTGACATTGCACTTTTATCAATGGCGGTGTACAAACATTTTCCACAATACTGGCACTTTTTTGGGATAAAGTCCTGGACATACAACGGCAAAACATACACCAACGGCAACCGTCTTTTGACATCCTTTAACGGTTGTGACGGCATGAAAACCGGATACACCAAGAAATCCAAATATTCACTTGTCGCAACTGCACATCGAAATGACAAACATTTAATGTCTGTAATTTTAGGCGCCGAAAACAAAGACGTTCGTGCAAATGTTGCCGCCCAAATGCTTAACAAAGGCTTTTCCATGTTGTCAAGTGGGGCCATTCCGGTTTCAAAAACAACATACGTTCCACCAATTGAAACCCAACCCACCCAACAACCACAAACATACACTGCCCCCACCACACCGCAACCGCCGACAACCTTTTCGGGCGCATACAACGCCGCAACAAGCGCGGCCGCCCCAAAATACACAAACACCGTTCCGCCCACCAATTCCAACACCGGCCCCGGCGTTCAATTTGGTGCATTTTCATCCCAATCGGCCGCCAATGCCCAAGTAAAAAATGTAAAAGACAAACTTGGGGTAAATGCGATTGTTGAACCAACCGGCACCGGTCTTTATCGCGTACGCGTATATGGTCAAAGCGAAAGCACCGCCCAACAATTAAAATCAGCGGCCACATCAAACGGCATTGACAGTTACGTTTTTCATTAGTATTTTATAAACCATCATGAATCCAAAGATTGAAAAATTAATCAAACTGTTTGCAAAATTGCCACGTGTTGGTTCGCGTGGTGGACAACGTATTGCATTGGCACTGTTACAAGACAAAACCGGTCGTGGCACCGCACTTGCCAACGCCATTATTGACGCCATTGAAAATATTGCCCCATGTCCATGCTGTGGCATATTAACCGATTGCGGCGTCGGCACATGTGAAATATGTCGTGACACATCGCGCGCAAATGGGCAATTATGTATTGTTCGCGACTTGGCCGACGTTTGGACGTTGGAAAAATCATCTGTATTTCATGGGCGATATCACATCATTGGCGGATTGCTGTCTGGTGCGTCTGGCACCCTGCCCCAAGATTTAAACATTTCAAATTTATCCGAACGCATATCAAATGAAAAAATATCTGAAATAATATTCGCATTACCAAACACCGTCGAAGGCAAGACGACCCAACATTATATAATGTCTGTTATTGGCGGTGCCTGTGGGGTTACATTTTCTGAATTGGCATCTGGGGTTCCATTGGGTGGTGACCTTGATTATCTTGACGATGGCACATTAACATTGGCATTTGGGGGGCGCAAATCATTATGACGGACAAAATATCATCTTTACCACCGGTATCGGCAATGATGCGCGACAGTGGCCTTGAACCCAAAAAGCAATTTGGGCAAAACTTTTTATTTGATTTAAATTTAACATGCCGCATTGCACGCAGTGTTCCAAACATTGAAACAACCCCTGTGGTCGAAGTTGGACCGGGCCCAGCCGGATTAACCCGCGCAATATTAATGGCGGGCGCCCCGCGTGTTATCGCAATTGAAAAAGACAAAACAACGGCACCAATATTATCACAAATCATCGACGCATCGGATGGCCGTTTAAGTGTTATATATGATGACGCATTACGGGTTAATTTTTCTGAATTGGGCTTTAACGAATATGCCATATGTGCAAATTTACCATATAATGTTGGTACTGAATTATTGATTGGATGGCTGCACAAAATTGCCAACGGCGAATCGATAAAATCGTTAACATTAATGTTCCAACGCGAAGTTGCCATGCGCATTACCGCCCACGTCGGGGACAAGCAATATGGCCGCCTGGCGGTATTAACATCGCTGATTGCCGACGCCAAGATTTTATTTGATGTACCAAACACTGCATTTGTTCCGCGTCCAAAAGTCCAAAGTGCAATTATTCAAATAATTCCAAACCCCGAAAAAATTTCACGAATCCAAGACTTGAATAAAATCGAACAAATTACGGCAAAATTATTTGGCACCCGGCGCAAGATGATACGCAGTATAATTCCCAACATTGATTGGTCACAATATGGATTAACCGGGACCGAACGTGCAGAAAATTTATCCCCTGAAACATTTGCGTTATTGGCAAACAATTTGTTATAATCGAATCGTCCGGGATATAAAGAGAGAGAACCCATGTCACCATCACTGTTATTTTTTTTCATAATTATATTTGCGCTGGTATATTTACTGCGCATTGCCAAGATTGGTGCCCTTGTTGCATTTTTAATGGCGGGTGTACTGTCGGGTCCTTATGTTTTCAATTTATTTGAATTATCTGACACATGGACATTTTTGGGCGACCTGGGGATAATGTTTTTATGGTTTAACATTGGTCTTGAAATAAACATTCGTCGCCTGTGGCGTCTTCGTCGCACAATTTTTGGTTTTGGTGCCGCACAGGTCATGATGGTTGCCATTATGTTATTCCCATTATTATTTGGCATGACCGAATGGACAATCATGGGTTGCATTATGGTTTCACTTATGTTGGCAATGTCCAGTACAACCGCCGACATGCAAATACTGACCGACCGGAATCAATTAAACACCGACATGGGGCGCCAAACATTTTCAATATTACTGTTTCAAGATTTATTATCAATTCCATTATTGGCGATGTTACCGGCATTTGCGGGCAAATCTTTCAGTCTTGGCGCCACTGCAATTGACGTATTGGTAATATCTGTTGCGCTGGTATTATCTGTTGTATTAATTGGTCGTTTTATAATGACCCCGCTGTTCCGCCATGTTGCAAAGTTGAAATCCAAAGAAGCATTTCTTCTTGCCATCATGTTAAACATTGTAATATGGGCGGTATTGATTGATTTAATGGGGCTTCCTGCGGGGTTGGGTGCATTTTTGGCCGGTATGTTAATGTCTGAAACAATATATCGTCATCAAATAACGGCGGAAATATCCCCATATGCGACATTGTTTTTGGCGTTTTTCTTTATATCACTTGGCATGGGTCTAAAGTTACCATTGCTGGGCGAATATTGGTATATTGTACTGGGCGGTCTGGTTGGATTGGTTGTGTTAAAATTCCTTGCGATATATATGGTTGCGCGCGTTCGCAATGTAAATATTCCCGACGCAACAATGATTGCACTTATCTTGGCCCAAGGTGGCGAATTCGCATTATTAATGTTGCAAACAATGAAAACAAGTGGCATTACCGCCATACCATCTGGGCACGAAGAAATATTAACGGCAATTATTATCCTTTCAATCATGACGACCCCACTGTTGTTATGCTTGCACGATTATCTTCAACGCAAAGGCAAATTATTTCCCGCGCGCAACGCCCACACATTGGACGATACCGACACTACAATTTGTCCTGCGGTCGTTGTATGTGGCTTTGGTCGTGTTGGTCAAATCATATGCCAAATGTTGGATTCCCAATCCATACCATACGTTGCCATTGACCTCGATGTCAATTCTGTGATGATGGGCCGCGAAATGGGCTTTAACGTTGTATATGGCGACACAACCAACCGCGATGTTTTGATTGAAATGGGGCTGCGCCCACGCAAGGTCAAAGCCGTTGTTGTCGCGCTTGACAATGCATCAACGGCACGCAAAACGATTATCCGCGTCAAAGAAATCGCCCCACGTGTTAAAATATTTGCCCGCGCCCGCAACCTTGCCGATTCCCAGATGCTGATGCGTGAAGGCATTGAAACTGCAATGCCCGAAACAATCGAATCGTCATTCTTTTTGGGCTACAGTGTTCTTGACCACATGGGTGTTTCAGAACACGACATTGATAATTTATTAAGCACCATGCGCGAAAATGACTATGCATGTCTTGCAACAACAATATCGGACAAGCGTGATTAACAATCCAGTCCCCCGAATTGGGGACATTTTATTTGCATTTGCTTTATCATATTGATATATTTCATTGGTCAGATTCCTGGAAAGGCAAAAACAATGAAAAAGATATCAATAATAATATTACTTATAATTTTTGGTGCAATAATACTTGACCAATTTACCAAGGGCATTTTACTTTACCTTATAACTGGTGGCATTCCGCTTTATGGTTCGGCATTTGACGTTGTACCTGTTCCGTATTTAATGACACCTGTATTTGACTTTTTCAACATTGTATTTACATGGAATCCCGGCACATCGTTTTCAATGTTTCGCGCCCTGGGCGAAGCGGCCCCATTGGCAATGATTATTATTACCGGTTTTGTTATTGGTTTAATTGGCTATTATCTTTTCTGTCATGCAAAATCTTATGAACGCATACCATTGGCGCTGATTATTGGTGGTGCGATTGGTAATTTAATTGATCGCATTCGTTTTGGTGCGGTTGTTGACTTTCTTGACTTTCACATTGGCGGGTATCACTGGCCGGCCTTTAACGTTGCCGACATCTGTATTGTTATTGGGGTTGGCATATATCTTTTAAATTGGTATCTTGCCCGTCGCAGATGCTTAAAAAATTCAACAAAGGATGGTAAATAAAGATGGTTCAATACATGGATAAAAATTCTGGGTTTAATATGTGGAACGCGAATAAAGCAACCACACAAAAGAAATCCCCATTTTCTGGTTTTCTTTGGTGGACAATGATATTCATCGCCGCATGGTGGTTGGTTGGTATATTCATGACCCCAAAGGCCCCTTTGACCGACACAACCGCGCCAACGGCTGTCGAAGACTTGTCATCTGTACCAACGGTTGCTGTGTCATCTGAAAAAATAAACGCCATGGTACAAGGTCTGCGCATATCAAACATAAAATTATCTGAATACACCCAATCGGCCGACACATCAGAATTGGTATCTTTACTGGGTGGCAACGGCAATTTTGTCGAAGTTGGATTGATATCAACTGGTTCCGTATCCCCGGTTGCAACAACGGTATGGAACAACGCGGGCGACAACACATACACATGGCGCAATCCAAATGGTGTAAACTTTACCCGCCACATTGGCACCGATGGTTACGTAATAACAATAACCGACACAATTGAAAACAAATCTGGGCACGATGCCGCCTTTGCGCCATACGCACGCATAATTCGTGAAAACGACATGAAATCAAGTTCGGGCATATCCACCGGCGCAATTGCATATGTAAATTCAGACATCGAAGAAGAACCATGGGCACGCCTTGATAAAAAATCATTTGCGTATTCAACGACATCTGGCTTTACAGGTTTTGCCGACCAATATTGGGAAACGATTGTTTCGATTGATTCACCGGACCAAACAATACGCGTTAAAAAAAGCGGCGATAAATACAGTGCCGACACCGCGGCGGGCGCGGTCACAGTCGCAAATGGCGAAACCAAGTCAATAACAACAAACATCTTTGCCGGCCCACGTGACCAAGACATATTAAACATTGCCGAAACAAAAATTGCCGGCATTGCGGAAACGGTTGACTATGGTTGGTTTTGGTTTTTGGCACGTCCAATGTTATGGTTGTTAAACGCAATTCATCACGTTGTTATGAATTATGGTATTGCAATAATCATCATGACAATATTGCTACGCATATTGATGTGGCCACTGACACGAAAATCATACGTATCAATGGCGACAATGCAAAAAATGCAACCTGAAATGCAGCGCATTCAAAAATTATATGCAAACGATAAAATGCGTCTTCAGATGGAAATGATGAAACTGTATCAAACCCACAAGACATCACCAATGTCTGGTTGTTTACCAATGTTAATTCAAATTCCAATATTCTTTGCATTGTACAAAGCGTTATTGGTATCGGTTCAAATGCGCAACGCACACTTTTTATGGATACATGACCTTTCTGCGATGGACCCATATTTTATATTGCCAATATTAATGGGCGCCACAATGTGGTTACAGCAACGTCTTCAATCTTCATCATCCAAGCCAAATAACAGCAACGACGCCTTGGCCCAGACCCAGCGAATGATGCGATGGATGCCGGTATTATTCACAGTAATGTTTGCATGGATGCCGGCGGGACTTGTTCTTTATTGGACGGTATCGAATATCTTTGGCATTATTCAAATGCAAATTATCAAGAAGAAAACAAAATAAAAAATCCCCCAAAGCGGGGGATTTTTATATATAAACAAATTCCATTAAACAACTTCGGTTACAGCACGCAGTGCCCCATCGCGCGACAATTGAACGACGCGTATTTTTTTCTTCATTTCTGCCATTAAATCGGCGCGGTCATACGCAGGTTGCGTATGAAGAATTCTGTCTGCGAATGCGGCATACGCGGCTTCGGCGCTTTCTGCATGAATTGTTGTATACAAGTGATCCTGCCCTGTCCCCAACATTTCCCACAGCACCGCTGCATTATCGGTCGATATTTCCCCACCAATAATAACATCTGGGGTCATACGAACGACCAAGTCCAACAATCGTGCATAATTAAAGTCATTTGACTGTTCTGTACGTGACAAAATAAAGTGCACACGATTCGCCTGGGGCACACGAATTTCACGTGCATCTTCGACTGTGATAACGCGACTGTTTTTATCAATCAGCGTCAACATATGGTTTAAAAAAGTCGTTTTACCTGTTGCCGTCGCCCCAGATATCAAGATTGGACTGCCATCATTTATTGCGGACATCAATCTGTCATATGGGTCATCTGGCCTGACGCTTTCGCGCGGTTTTACCTTTAACAGTTTTTCCCCACGACGAAGATGATAATTTTCAAAACTGGTACTGTGTGCCCCACCACCACGAATATTCAATGCCACCCCACCTGTAACATCACGTTCATCATATTGAACATTGGGTCCGGCGATTGCTGTAAATCGGTGATTTCCCGGCAAAGTTGCATACACAACCGGCATTCCATGTATGGGATCAAATGGCCGTTCATATATATTGGCCACCGTATGAATCAAGTCCACCAAGTATTGTTTACTTAAAACATCCGCCCCATACGACACCCATGGGACCCGCGCCCCATGTAATCGCATCCAAACTTCACCGGCATGATTTATTGCGACTTCTTCAACAAAAGTCGGCTCGTAAAATTCCTTTAACGGCTTTAACAAAGATTCCAATACAATATTTGACATCAACGTAATTTTACCACAAATCCACGCTTGAATCAAAAAACTTTATTTGTTAAAATAAAAAAAAAGAGAGAAAGAAAATGAAGAAATCATTTTTATTTGCATTACTTGGCACCCTTTGTTTTGCGGGCTGTGCGACGAATGACGCCCCATATAATGAAAACGACTTTGCCAATGGCGGTGCCGACGCGCCACTTTACAACGAACGGACAAGTGATTTTATGCAATCCGACAATCAATACGCAAACATCGATTCGTACAAGCCAAAAACCGCGGCGGAAAAAGAACAAAACAACAACCGCTGGAACACATCACGCATGGAAACACGCTGGCAAGAATACAAGGGCGCCATGGTTCGCGTTCAAATTCTTTTGGGCAACACCGACATGCGTGAAATGCGTCTTCGTTTAATGCAAAACGCGGACGGCATGGACATAGATGGCGATTCGCGAACAATTCTTTCTGCGGTTGCAGACTATGAAATGAAACGTGTATGCGGCCGCAACGCGGACAGTATTGTAATGGTATACGACCGTCCATCATTTGACGTAATGCGTCCGACACCATACTTTGATTACCGTATCGAAGCCGAAGGGGCAACCATGCGCGAATACGGTTTCAGATGCGTCTATAACAATTAACAAAAAAACAAAAAAGGGGTAAAACATGAAAAAATTAGTATCAATTATGGGAATTTGTGCGGCCTTGGGCTTGACTGCATGTGACAAAGCCGTTGTTGCTGAAAATGGCGACAATGTAATCATCAACTTTGCCGGTTTCCTTGATGGGGTTCAATTCCCTGGCGGCACTGCAGAAAACTTTCCATTAAAATTAGGCAGTGGCCAATTCGTCCCAGGCTTTGAAGACCAAGTTATCGGCATGGCCGAAGGCGAAGAACGTGATGTAAACATCACATTCCCAACAGATTATGTTCCAGATTTGGCCGGAAAATCTGTTGTATTCAAAGTAACATTGGTTGATATCGTTGAAAAATAATATCATCACAAAATTCACCGCCCATCTGGGCGGTTTTTTTTCGGCTTTATAAAAAGCCACGAAAAAATCCCCAATTTTTTGGGGATTTTCTCAGGCGGCTTTTTTATTTTCTTTTAATATTTCAACCGGCTGTTTTTTCCCAGACACAACATCGGCATCAATCACAATTTCTGCCAAGTCTTCTTTATCCGGTGCATCAAACATTGGCGCCAACAACACACGTTCAAGTATACTGCGCAATCCACGCGCCCCTGTCTTGCGCGCAACGGCCATTTTTGCAATTTCACGCAAACCTTCATCGGTAATATTTAATTTAACATCATCCATTTCCAACATTGCTGCAAATTGTTTTACCACCGCATTTTTTGGTTCTGTCAAAATTTTAACCAGCGCATCTTCATCCAATTCCTGTAACGTTGTAATAACCGGCAATCGACCAATTAATTCTGGGATAATACCAAATTTAACCAAATCTTCTGGTTCAACATCTTTCAAGAAATTCTTGGCATTTCTTTCTTCAACCGATTCCACATGCGCCCCAAATCCAATTCCCCGGCGCGCCGATGTACGATTACCAATAATCTTGTTCAGTCCATCAAACGCCCCACCGCAAATAAATAATATCTTGCTGGTATCCAGTTGTACTGTTGCTTCCCCGGGGTGTTTGCGCCCTGCCCCGCCGGCAGGCACATTTGCAATTGTTCCTTCGATAAGTTTCAACAACGCCTGTTGCACCCCTTCGCCCGACACATCACGCGTCAAAGACGGATTTTCAGATTTACGTGAAATCTTGTCTATTTCGTCAATATAGATAATTCCGCGACTGGCGCGTTCAACATCAAAATTTGCATTTTGTAACAAGCGCGTTAACACACTTTCAACGTCATCACCGACATAACCCGCTTCGGTCAATGTTGTTGCATCTGCAATTGCGAACGGCACATCCAAGACGCGCGCCAACGTTTGCGCAAACAAAGTCTTGCCCGTACCGGTCGACCCAATCAGCAACACATTCGACTTTTGTATTTCAACATCCGACGTTGCCGCCATCGAATGACGTTTATAGTGATTATAAACCGCAACCGACAAAGTACGCTTTGCAACATCTTGCCCAATAATATATTCATTCAAGAAATTATAAATTTGTGACGGCGTTGGTAATTTTGCAACATCTTTGCTGACTTCACGTCTGTTATCATCGGCCATGATATCGTTACAAAGATTGATACATTCATCACAAATACAAACATTACGTCCACTGACCAACTTTTTCACTTCATAAACGGCCTTGCCGCAAAAGCTGCAAAACTGTTGGTTATTTTCTGTTTTTGGTGTTTTATCGTCACTCATATCGAAATTTCCTGTAATTTATATGAATTATTTACGTTCAAGTATGCCGTCAATTAATCCAAATTTTTTTGCTTCATCTGGACACATCCAATTATCACGTTCCATTGCATCAAACAGTTCTTTTTCCTTTTTACCTGTAAATTCAGACATTTGCTTGATTAACATTTGCTTGGTACGTTGCATTTCCTTAACCCGGATTTCCACATCTGTCACCTGACCTTGAAAACCGCCCAGCGGTTGATGAATCATAATACTGGTATTTGGCAAAGCGAATCGTTTTCCCTTTTCACCGGCCGCCAACAATACCGACCCCATTGATGCAACCAATCCCATACCGATTGTTGAAACCGGCGCCTTGATATATTGCATTGTATCCATAATTGCCCATCCGGCGGACACATCGCCACCGGGCGAATTAATATACATTGAAATATCTGCATTTGGGTTTTCAGATTCCAAGAACAACAACTGGGCCACAATACTGTTTGCCATTGTGGGTTCTATGTCCCCGCCAACCATAATAATTCTGTCACGCAGCAAGCGCGAATAAATATCAAACGAACGTTCACCACGTGGTGATTCTTCGATAACCATTGGAATAAGTGCCATAATAAAAATCCTTTATTTTCTGTGAAATTATACCACAATAAAACCCGATTCGCGAATTTATGATATATATAAGTCAAAAACACAAAAAAACAACATCAAAATACCCAAAGACAAAAATTAATATTTTCTTGCAAAATTCATAAAGTTATATATAATAAGTGCGATTTTGCGGGTGGGCGCAATATCAGTCCGATTAACCCCACAAGACCTTGCCATTATCTGAAAAACATTGGCAACGGCAAACTTTGATTATATTTTTCTTATGAAAGATTTATCCAAAGATTTATTTAATCCATTATCTGGCGAAGATTTTGTCCAGATGTTTGACGC
>JAGBGA010000020.1 GCA_017936185.1 Alphaproteobacteria bacterium
AAATCACCAATGGTTGGGGTTGTATATCTGTCCCCAGAACCAGGAACAGAACCATTCGTAACCGTCGGTAAAAGTGTAAAGGCGGGGGATACAGTGGTACTGGTCGAAGCAATGAAAACATTTAACCCAATTAAATCGGATAAAGACGGGGTCGTTAAACAAGTCTTGGTCACAGATGGCGCCGCAGTTGAATTTGATCAACCTTTAATCATAATCGAATAAAATGTCACAAATTAAAAAAGTTTTAATTGCGAACCGCGGTGAAATTGCACTGCGGATTATTCGCGCATGTCGCGATATGGGTATACGTACCGTTGCGGTATATTCAACCGCCGACCGCGATGCAATGCATGTACAATTGGCCGATGAATCGGTATGTATCGGACCGGGCCCGGCCAAAGATTCTTACCTAAACGAATCTGCAATTTTAACGGCGGCATTGCTGACCAATGCAGATGCAATTCATCCGGGATATGGATTCTTGTCTGAACGGGCGGACTTTGCAAGAAAAGTCGAACAACACAGAATGATTTGGGTTGGACCGTCGCCAGATATGATTACAAAAATGGGTGACAAGGTTAATGCAAAACGAACCGCGGTCGAATGCGGATTGCCGGTGGTACCAGGGTCTGATGGGGCGGTGGAATCACTTGAAGACGCATTATCAACGGCGGAAAAAATTGGATATCCGATTATGTTAAAGGCCGCCGCCGGTGGCGGTGGACGCGGTATGCGCGCCGTTATGTCGGCCAGCGACATGGAATCGGCATACCAATTAACAAAAAACGAAGCAAAGTCCGCGTTTGGTGACGATACGCTTTATATGGAAAAGCTGTTGCAACACCCAAGACATATTGAATTCCAAGTGTTGGGTGACAATCATGGAAATGTCGTTATATTTGGGGAACGCGATTGTTCGCTTCAACGAAGAAATCAAAAAGTTATGGAAGAATGTCCGGCGGCAATACTTTCGCAAAAGCAACGCGATGATATGATAGAAGTTTGCAAAAGCGCGGCAAAAAAAATGGGATATACAAATGCCGGGACTTTTGAATTCATGTTCGAAGATGGTAAATTTTACTTCTTGGAAATGAATACAAGACTTCAGGTTGAACACCCGGTTACAGAAATGGTTTATGGTGTTGACTTGGTGCGTGAACAAATACGTGTCGCGGCCGGTGAAAAGTTGGGATATACCCAGGCAAACGTCATTCCAAATGGACATGCAATCGAATTTCGTATCAATGCCGAAGACCCAGAAACCTTTGTTCCAAACCCAGGTAAGATAACACTTTATGCACCATCGGGCGGAATGGGTGTTCGTGTAGACAGTGCGGTTTATACCGGATACACAATTCCACCAACATATGATTCTATGATTGCAAAATTAATTGTTCATGCGCCAAATCGTCCGGCATGTATTATGCGGGCCGCGCGCGCGTTGGATGAATTTGTTATCGAAGGCGTCAAGACAACAATACCACTTCAACAAAGACTGTTGAAAAACAAAGATGTAAAGCAGTTAAACTTTGATAACAAGTGGTTGGAAGAATTCTTGAAAAAAGAATAAAAAAAATTAAAAGTGCGATGAAAAAATTCGCACTTTTTTTATTGCGCAATAATTATGAATATGTTTGCGATTGGGAATTTTTATGTCTATAATACCGCAAGATTAAAAACAAAGGGTTATGCATATGTCTTGTATTTTTGTATTCCCAGGTCAAGGTGCGCAAGCCGTTGGAATGGGACGCGAACTTTATGAAAATAACGCCGCGGCACGCGCTGTATTCGATGAGGTCGATGATGCGTTGGGTGAAAAATTATCAAAAATTATATTTGATGGACCGATGGATGAATTAACACTGACGGCGAATGTTCAACCGGCGATTATGGCCACGTCAATTGCAATGTTGCGCGCGGCAAATGTCGCATTACCAGAATTTGTCGCAGGACATTCTTTGGGGGAATACACCGCACTTTGCGCGGCCGGCGCATTAAGTGTGGGGGATACCGCAAGATTATTGCGCACACGCGGAAACGCAATGCAAAATGCGGTTCCGGTCGGTCAAGGATTAACCGCGGTTATTATGGGAATGGATATAGATACAGTGCGCGATTTGTGTGCAAAAACAGACTGTGACGTGGCAAACGATAATTCCCCAGGTCAAGTTGTTATATCTGGGCCACGTGATACGGTCGAACAAACAATGCAAATCGCAAAAGAAAACGGCGCAAAACGCGCAATGGCGTTGGCACTGTCTGTGCCGGTACACTGCAGAATACAACAACCGGCCGCCGATGAAATGCGCATGGCGTTGGAAAATGTAAAAATGAACGCACCCAAAGTGCCATTGATTTCAAATAAGACATGCACCCCATTAAGCGATGTGAATGAAATAAAAGATGCACTGGTTTACCAAATGACACATGGCGTGCGGTGGCGCGAAAGCGTGTTGGCAATGACAGATATGGGAATTACAGATATGACCGAAGTTGGCCCGG
The DNA here is from genome assembly GCA_017936185.1 of Alphaproteobacteria bacterium. Taxonomy (GTDB): domain Bacteria; phylum Pseudomonadota; class Alphaproteobacteria; order Rs-D84; family Rs-D84; genus Enterousia. Next base: position 2,503 of record JAGBGA010000020.1, read on the forward strand.
GCAGTGTCTTGACCGGACTTTGTTCACGCATTACAGATAAAATAACCGCAAAAAAGATGGAGATATAAGATGTTCGATTTATCAGGTAAAGTTGTCCTTATTACCGGTGCAACCGGTGGAATCGGCGGCGCAATCGCAAAAAAAATGAAGCAAGCCGGCGCAACAGTTGTTGTGTCAGGACGCAATACTGCAAAAATGGACGCAGAATTCGGTGATGAATATATCAAAATACCATGCGACTTGGCATCCGAAGGTGGGGCGGTCGAACTGGTTATGGACACAATTGAAAAGGCCGGTAAAATTGATGTGCTTGTTAATAACGCGGGTATTACACGTGATACGCTTATTATGCGTATGACCGACGAACAATTTGATGATGTTATAAATACAAATTTACGTTCTTGCTTTAAGATGTGCCGCGCCGCTGTTATGCCAATGATGAAAAACCGATTTGGACGTATTATTAATATGGCGTCTATTATCGGAACAATCGGGGGCGCAGGCCAGGCAAACTATGCCGCAAGTAAAGGTGGTATGATTGCAATGACAAAATCAATCGCTGCAGAAGTTGGCAGTCGCGGTATTACCGCAAATGCAATCGCACCCGGATTTATCAAAACGCCAATGACCGATGTTTTACCCGATGATTTAAAAAAGTCTTATTTGGCACAAATTCCCGCCGGGCGTTTTGGTGAACCAGATGACATTGCAAATGCATGTGTGTTCTTGGCATCAGATGAAGCATCATATATAAACGGACAGACGCTGCATGTAAATGGTGGAATGGGACGCTTTTGATGAAAAGTTATGATGTGATTGTTATTGGTGGTGGACATGCCGGGGTCGAAGCGGCCGCCGCCGCTGCACGACGTGGGGCCACAACGTTACTGATAACCCAGGCAAAGTCAGATTTGGGGGCACTGTCTTGCAACCCAAGTATTGGTGGGCCGGGCAAATCACAAATGGTCGCAGAAATCGACGCAATGGGGGGCGTTATGTCACGCGCCGCAGATTGTGCGGGAATTCACTGGCGCACGTTAAATGCAACACATGGCGCCGCAACCCAGGCACTGCGCGCCCAGATTGACCGCGAACTTTATCATAATGCAATTGTTGATATCTTGTCAAAATATGAAAAACTTGATATCGCGTATGAACGTGTGGATACGTTGGATATTAAAAGTGCAACTGTTAACGATAAATATAACGCGCGTGCAATCATTTTAACAACCGGGACTTTCTTGGGCGGGGTGGTGACGCGCGGAAATGAAAAAATATCGTCGGGACGACTGCAGGATGACGGAACGTATCAAGACGCCGATAATAATATTTCAGGTATATTGAAAAATCATGGTTTTAAAATACTTCGCCTTAAGACCGGAACGCCGGCACGAATAAGAAAAGATTCAATCGATTTTTCTGTTTGTGAAATTCAACCCGGTGATAATCCACACGATTGGTTCAGTGATGGCGACCCAGAAAATAACCGTAATGCGGTTTGCTTTATTACACACACAACCGAAGAAACACACAATATTATTCGCGAAAATATAAACAATGCGCCAATGTACAATGGTGATATACGCGGAACCGGGCCACGATATTGCCCCAGCCTTGAAGACAAGGTTATGCGTTTCCCAGAACACACGTCGCATCATGTGTTCTTGGAACCCGAAGGTTGGAACAGCGACTTGATTTATCCAAACGGAATTTCAACCAGCTTTGGCCAGGATATTCAAGATAAATGGATACGTACAATACCCGGACTGAGGGATGCGATTGTCGAACGATATGGATATGCAATCGAATACGATGCAATTGATGCACGCGCGTTGAACAATAAATTACAATCCAAGGATATACCACATATGTTCTTTGCGGGGCAAATAAATGGCACGTCGGGGTATGAAGAAGCCGCCGCCCAAGGATTGGTTGCCGGCGCAAATGCCGCTGCATACGCATTGAACCTTGAATGGTTGGATATCGACCGAACAAATGCAATGATTGGCGTTATGATTGATGATATAACAACACTTGGGGTTGATGAACCGTATCGAATGTTTACATCACGCGCAGAATACAGATTAAAACTGCGCGCGGATAATGCAATTGTACGTTTGGGGCAATTGGCAATGCGATTAGATTTGATTGATATAAATTCTTATACAAACAAATTAATGCAAAAATCTGAAATAATCGAAAAGAATGATAAATTCTATGCCGGGTATATTGCACGAAACGAACGCGAAATCGAAGCGTACAAACGTGATGCACAATTAAAAATCCCAACGGATTTTGTTTACAGCGGATTGCCCGGGTTAACAAATGAATTAATCGAAAAGCTGAATGCGACACGACCAGAAAATATCGCGGCACTGTCACGAATACCGGGAATGACGCCCGCCGGTATTATGGTTGTTATGCGCAAAATTAAGCAATAAAAAATCCCCAAATCGGGGATTTTTCTTTTAGCCCAGCGCACTGGTAATTTGGTCTTGCATTTGAAATGTGCCCAAGACAACCCATGCAATAATCCCAGATACCAATAATATGCCCAAACTGTTTAGTGTGTTTGAAATCTTTTCCATCTTGCGTACAGATTCGTTCAGGTAATCTGTGGCAACCTGGGTTAAATTTTCATCAAAGCCGTTCATGTCGGCATATATCGTCATGTCGCCAATGATTTCAGAATCGGGGAAATTTCGATTGGTCTTTTGTAACGCAACGCCAAGATTGTCACCGTTGGCAATAAAATGAAGCGCACTGTCCAATATGCGACGAAGATAACGATTGGCATTGTCGGCCAACATACGCATGGCATCGGGAATTGTGACGCCGGCACTGACCATCGCGGCAAGGGACATTAACCAACCAACCGAAACTTGAATCTTGTAAACGTTCCATGGTGGCAATTTATCAAACGTTGCACGCAGACGACCCGACCAATTCGGTAAAGACAACCATATAACCGCAACAACAGATGCAAATGTAACCAAAAATATATACCAATAATTTATCGAAAATTCAGACAGCATTACCAACGAACGCGCAGAACCACGCCATATGATTGATGTGCCGGCAACTTCGGCCAATGGCGGAACAAGGTATAATCCAACCATGATTATAATGCCAAATGTTAATGCCAATAAAAATAACGGATACGCAATTGCCGTTGTCATTGCACGACGAATACGCTGGGTGCCATCAACAACACGACCAACATTTTCCAAGGCAACAACCAAATTTGATAAATTCCCAGATGTTACCAAAAGTGTTTCTTCGGGGGGGACCCAGCCGCGGGTGGCGTCAGAAAAACTCATACCGCGTTCAAGATTCTTTTGCCATTGACGCATTACGATGGCGTATGGTTCGCGTGGCTTGGTACCGTTTTTGGATTCAATCATTTCCAAACGTTCAAGCGCATCAATCAATGTAAAGTCATTGCGCAACAAAGATGCCAATTTTCGACATATTGACATGCGCTTTTCTGTATTGGTGCGAAAAACCCATTTTGCATATAATAATTCAATCTTTGTTATCATATTAATATGCCCCTGGTTGATCAAGTTGGCCGACCCAACGTTCAAGCTCGTCAATACTGATTATGCCTTGTAACATAAGTGATGCCGCCGCTTCTTTTAATGTGCGACCGTCCATTTCTTCCAACCAATAGCGTACCGCACCGTCGGTATTGCCCGATAATGCAAGACGTAAAAATTCACTGTTTGTAATAATGATTTCACCCGCCTTGATACGGCCGATATTGCCGGTGCCATGACAATGCGAACAACCGGTGCCACGCTGATATACTTGACGCAAGCCAATTTCACCATATGCGTCCATAACACGACGATATGCGCCACGTTCAGGATGATTTATTAATTGTTCACGACAATATGGACATAACTTTTTGAACAAACGCATCGATACCAAACCACGCATTAATGTTTCTTCTTTTAATTTAAATGGTTCGATACCAAGGTCCAATAAACGTGTCAAAGCCGCCATCGCAGAATTCGCATGCAATGTCGTCCAAACATTATGACCAGATAATGCACCACGTACAGTCAACTGGGCCGCCGCAAGTGTTCGAATTTCGCCAACCATTAATGTATCAGGGTCACTGCGCAATGCGGCCGCCAATGCTTCGACATATTTTTCTTCGCGTTGTTCTTCGTTGGTTGTGTTAACAACCGGCATTTGACGGGCGCCAAAAATCTTTTGTTCAACAGGATTTTCAACCGTAATCATGTTTATTTCATAATTGCGTTCTTTTAACATCAATGACATGTTGCGAACAAGGGTCGTTGATTTACCAGAACTGGTCGGGCCCGCAACAATTACAAGCCCCGTTGGAAATGAACGCATGCGCGCCAAAAGACGTTGTTCGTATGGACCAAATTCTTGTTCGGCCTTGATACCTTCGGATGGATTGTCGTAAAGCAAACGCATTACGACATAGCGACTGCCAAACGCGATGGGATTAAATTGCATACGAACACCCAAAACGCCCGATGGTAAATAAAGGTCCTTGGTGCCACGCAATGGGGTACGACCGTCTTTTTGGGCAGATTGGTATTCATTCTGGGCATAGTTCGCATTTGACATATCCGATGATGCAAATGCCGCACGAACAAATGATTCGCCCCACTGGGAATTATATTCCATGACGGGTTGCATACTGCCGTCGACACGAAAGTATATTGTTGTTTGGTCGGCGACTTCGATATGAACGTCTGATACCTTTTGGGATGCAGCCTTGGCAATAATATCGACAAAGTCTTTCTGCATCTGGTTATCAAAATCCATACGTGAACGTGCACCGCCACCAAGGCGCGCTTCGTACGTTTTATATATGTTGGAAATTAACCCAAGGTCAGAATAAAACGGTTCGCGATATGTCCGACCACGACGTGATAATAAATCAAGAAATGCCAAAACACGACCATCATAACGATGGGTGCGCGATATTATAATTTCACCACCAGAAAAATACGCAATCAGACTTTGCGTGTCGCGCGGCAATTCCAGCATCGCGCCCGTCGCCGTTAATAAACGATTACCGTTGGAAAACAAATAATCAATAATATCTTTGGAATCCGCATTTTCAAGCCCCAGCGGTATCGATGGTTTGTCGGTTACGTCGTCCAAAATATTCTTTGATTGAACCATTTTTATTATTTCCCATTACTGATATTTAAATTTTGCGTTTCGCCATCTTTGCCAACAAAAACAATTCCTTCGTCAATCGATATAGAACGCACAGTCAAACCATCAAGTGTTTTGCCAACACTGACACGCTTGGTCTGGCCAGATGACAAATCTTCAACAGTGGCTTGAAGTTGCGAACCGGCACCAACAACATTGACAAGACGATATTTGCCACCAATGTCAACAGATGAAGATTCGCTTGTCGCACGTTCGGCCGCCGCCGCAGTACGCATGTTATCCGTTTTCATTTCCGCCAACCAAGATTCTTTTTCATGTTCAATGCGGGCGGCTTCGGCTTCCAGTTTTGCTTTCTGGGTTTCGATTTCTTGTTGTTGCTGTTCTGCACGACCAGACAATGTATCGATTTCCATGTGCAATTTGATTTTTTCCGCCGCAAGACGGTCAAGTTCCAAATCCAATTGGGCGCGTTCTTTTTCCAATTGCATAAGAACTTTTTCCTGTTCAAGGTCTGTTATCTGTTGAAATAATGAACCGTCAACTTGATAATCTGCAACCGCGTCGGCAGAAACAGAATCCATATCAATAACATCTTCTTGGACAATGTCTTCGAAAAATTCCGTTTCGGCCCAGCATTGTGACGCCGAAAAAAATAACGACAATACAAATACACACGTTAAAAACACTTTATTATTTTGCATAGATTATCACCTCATAGTTCCAGGTACGTGTCTTGGCATTCCACGCACACTGTATCATATAAACACCACTAAATTCGTTGAAGATTTGCATAAACTGCATCGGGGTCAATTTTGATTGCGCACCAACTTCAACAACATTAACCGACGCAACATCAACACCGTTGGTTAATGTATCAACAACAACCGCTGTATCAACGGGTGTATCAATTCCTTGGAATGCCGTCGTTACATCACGAACAATCGTGTCGGCATCACGTTCGTCTTGGGAAGAATATACTTCAAGTTCCGGCAATGCCGCTTGGACGCGAAGTGTATTTTCATCAATTTGTTGAACAAAAACACCCGGCATCAATTCAGTCGCAACGGTATAAAAATCACCCAATGTACCAAATGAACGCGACAAATCTGCAATCGCATGTGTTTCACCACATGTCACATTTGTTTGGGCCCAACCGGGTATCGGCTGCATCAAAAATGCAATTGCCTGGTAACACTGTTGTGCACGCGCGGCAACATCGGGCAACAATTCATACGGCATAACAATTGGTTCGGGCGGCAATGTTTTTTCAATTTCAAATTGCGCATCAAGTTCTTTATTTTTTTCTTCGATTTGACGTTTGTATTCTGCAACCAATTCAGGATTTAATTCTTGGACAACGGGACGCGGGGCAAATACTTGGACCACAGAATCACGAAACACAAACCCCAACAACAAAACAAAAACCGCAATCAAAGCAACCGACAAAAGGCCGGCACTGGCGCGACTGATTAAATGCATTTGCGCGTGCGAATGACCGGTTAACAAATCCGCCAAATTACGTTCGGCCGCGCGTGGCATACCCCATGCACCCGGCGCAAAGAATGCACCCCAATCAGGAATTTCAGACAACGCAACATATTCACGACGGGCGACATCTTCGGATTCAAAAACTTTGTCTGCAAGAATTATGCCATTACGCGCCGCAACAAGATAATAAGACGAAGCAACCTGAAACACCGCCAAAAAAGACGTGTATTCAGAAAAACTTTCCATCACTTCGGCGGCGGCACTGAACATCCCAGAACGCTGGCCAAAACGGCGCGCACCAAGACCGACCATTGAACGATATTCGGTGTAAAGGTTTAACTTCTTGTCAACGTTGCGCGACAAATTGCGTGCATAGTTACGCGGCGCAAAACCAACCGCAACGGGTTGCCAAAACAATCCGACGGCATACTTTTTCCGGTTAATATTTATAACTTGTGTGGACAATAAATTCTCTCTACCTGGTACAGTTTATATGATTATAACACAAAATCCCAATTTAAGGCAAATGGTTATTAACAATAAACGCACAAAAAAAACACCGCAAAAAATAATTTTCTTGCGGTGTTTAATGTGCACTTTCTGTTTTTATTCAGCCATTGTTTCGGTAACAGGTTCCGATACAACTTCTTCGGAAACAGCTGCATCTTGAACATCAGGTTCAACAGACGGCGCAGGTGTTTGAACTTCTTGTTGTTGTTCAGGCACCGTTTCTTGAACAGGTTCCGCGTCTGGGGTGACAACAGTTTCTTGAACGGTCATATCAACTTCGACCGGTGACGCCAATTCTGCAATCAAACGTTGCAAGCGTTCAACCGTTTCTGTGTCTTTTAACGCAACCGCAATTGTGTATGAAGATTCTAAATCACTGCGCGCCGCATCAACATTACCCAAATTCAAATTCAAGGCTGCGGATTTTTCAAAATAACTCATCGCGTTGCTTGACAATGATTCACGTTCTTCCATTGTTGGGGCGCCTTGGATTTGTTCAGAAATCACACGTATCGCAGATTGATAATCTTCAATCGCACCCGCATAGTTGCCAAGGGCGGTATATGCTTCGGCACGTTCGGCATATACAGATGGGTTAACAGAACCTTCGGGGCGCGCCAAAGAATTTGTATAATCGGCAACCGCACCTTCCCAATTCTTGACCCACAAATTTAACTGACCACGTTTGGCATACAAATCACGCATCTGTAATAACGCAACCGGATTTACAGTGTTTGCCGCCAACGCATTGTTGATATCATTCAATGCCGCAGTGTAATCTTCCAAGCGACTATACAAGATTGAACGGTCATAATACGCCAATGCATTTTGTGGATCTTTTTCCAATGCCGCATCAAAGTCGGCCAACGCATTACGATAATCACCAGATTGCATATACGCTTCGCCACGCAAAACATAAACTTCGGCAGATGCCGCACCGGCATCAACCGCCGCAGTTAAATCTGTTAACGCGGTTTCAATATCGCCTTCTTTTAATTTTTGTTGTGCGTTTTTATAAAAGTCGGCGGATTGCAATAAAACTTCTTCGGTGATTTCAACATTCGATGTGGTTGAATGTGTATTGTGACTGCGCCCCAAGATATAAAATGTTGCCGCAATAAAGAATAAAATTATAAACCAATAAACATAAATCGACAAAGACCATGGATTAAAACATGGTTTCGCTTTTTCATTTTTAATTGTTGACTTAGACGCCACAGGCCGCACATTTGTGCGCTTTTTTGCAGTTGTTGTTTTTTTGACGGATGTTTTTTTCATTGCAAATCTCCCTTCCTTTTAATGGAATATTAGAGAGTTTTTATCAATTCGTCAATCGTTTTCTGCGAAAGTTTTTTAATTTTTCCAACACCAATGTTACCAAGTGAAATATTTCCAAATGAAATGCGATGTAATTTGCGAACCGGACAGCCACATGCACGCAATACAATTCGGACTTCATTTTTTTTACCTTCACAAATTGTAACGCGTAAATTATTACCACCAATTTCATCAATCTTCATCGGGGCATACTTTATGCCATCAACCGTTATACCACGACGCGCCATGTCAAGACCAGAAAAATCACAGCCGTTTACCGTCGCAATATACGTGCGTGGTATTTGCGAAGACGGCAATGTTAATTTGCGCGCCAATTCACCATCGTTGGTTAACAATAATAAACCAGTGGTCTTGTAATCAAGACGACCAACATATTTTAAATTTTTATATTCATCAGGCAAACAATCATATATCGTTCGACGACCATTTGGATCACGCAATGTTGTCATTGTGTTTATCGGTTTGTGAAATATAAACAGTTCTGATTCTTGACGTGATTGAACAACGTTGCCGTCAATACAAACAATATCGGTCGCGTCAACAAAAAATACTGGTGTGTCAATAACACAACCATTAACCGTCACACGCCCCGACGTAATTAATTCTTCGGCGCCACGACGCGATGCAAATCCAGAATCAGAAATAAACTTTGCAATTCGAACAGACATTTTATTTTAACACCTTTGCAATTGCCACCGCCGCCGCAAGTTCGGCCCGTAATATCATAGTGCCAAGCGATATACCACATGCCCCTGCCCCATCCAAAGATGCAAATTCAGATTCAGAAAATCCGCCTTCGGGGCCAATCAATATTGCACGCGTATCATGTGGAACACATGCGGCGCCATGTCCATATACCGAACGTTCGTCCGCAAAAACAATGTTCGATAAATCAAGTTCTGAAAACTTTTTGGTCGGCAATATTTTTGGAACCGTATTACGATTTGATTGTTCAGATGCTTCGACAACAATCTTGTGCATGCGTTCCCAATTTATGTGATTGGCATTTGTGCGTTCGGTTATAACCGGTTGAAACGCCGAAACACCCATTTGGGTCGCCATGTTTAACAAATCATCTGTACGCTTAATCAGGGCAAATATTAATGTTATATTATTCGATGGGTCAAGATGCCCGGTTCGGTCGCCAATGTGTAAAAATTTGTTATCTGGGGTTAATGTTGCGGTGTATTCATTGCCATCGCCAAAGACCAAACACTTATCGGTTCGCATGACACGCGTTAAATAATGAACAATGTCACGCGATGCCAGCATATCAGATGCAACAGAAATATTGTCACCAATAAAAATTCTTGGAATATTTTTCATATTTTTATAATTCCTGATTTATAAAGTTGTTTTTTTCTGATATAATAATAGCACTATGGCAGTCAAATTCAACTTTTTATCCGCATCTGGTAAAGGCAAAGGACTGGATATATTCCGGTCAAGTGCATACAAAGAACACGAACGCACCCCAATGGCACAAATGTTTTGGACCATTCGGTGGGCAATACTTATTTGGTTAATTGCCGCACTGATGTTCGCGTGCGCGTTCCCAATTGAACATATTTGGCGATATGGATGGTCGCCGGCAACCAAAGATTGGATTGTAATATATTTTCAACAGATGTTCTTTACCGCCGGTATGTCGGTGGTGGCGGAAATTCCCGCATGGCTGCTTCGAAGCATCGTAAGGCCAGATTTCCCATGTATTGTGCCACTGTTGCCAATTATTGGATATTTCTTTTTGGCGGACAGTACACTGACCGACGAATTTAATCCACATGGCAAAAAGATATATGACGAAAAGTCTTCAAACAAGGCAACCGCAGACGATATTCGAAAAATGGGCGCGGACCATAAAAACAAAGAAGGCTTGTTTGGTGGGTTTGTGACGGTTCTTGGGTACTTTAAGGACAAAGGTAAATCCAAACCATTGATGTTGGATGAAACGTTGTCAACACTGCTGTTGGCGCCGGCCGGTACCGGTAAAACCGCCGGTATTGTAAAACCAACAATTCTTGAATGCGACACTGTATCAATGATTATTAACGACCCGAAACCAGAATTAAAACAAGAAACATCTGCGTATCGCGCGACAATTGGACCGACATTTATATTTAACTGGGGCGAACCAGACCGACCAGAGCAAGGTATTTATTACCCAGCATGGAATCCATTGTCACCCGAAAACCTGCCAATGGAAGCAGAAGCAAAAACAACATATATTCAAACATTGGTAAATTCGTTGATTGAACATAACGCAAAAGACCCACACTGGTCAAATACGGCGCGTGCCGCATTGACGGGGTTTGTGAACTTTATTGTATCCAAGGCCGAACGCGCCAAGGCCGACGACTATTTTTATTCGCGGTTTGCAAACGGCACGTTTGACGCCGAAGATAAAGTGGTCTTGATGGATTATTATATGACAATGACGTCTGACCCAAATGCGTATGCGGCGATGGCAATGCTGAATAACAATGAATTAAACGCGGGGAACTATGTACACGTTGGGACGTGGGCGGGATTGCCAAACGAATGGCGCGGCGCCGAAGCATCAATACCAATGTTCTTGGCATGGTATACCGAAGGACAAATCAGAATTGCCCAGGAACTGGAAAACCGTAAACGACAAGGCGACCAGATGGCAATGATGGCCGACCCAATGAAAGACTTTTTAAACGATGCCGTCGACGAAGCACAACGATATGCATATGACCCAGACGCAATATCGGCATTGATTAACTTGGCCAATACGCCCGATAAAGAACGCGGTTCTATTATTTCAACAATGAATGCAGGGTTAAATATCTTCCGACATCCGGCGGTAAATAAACATACACGCAGTTCAGATTTCCACTTTGGTGATATTCGCGGAAAAATTGACCCACGCGATGGAAAAATGAAACCAACAACGGTTTACTTGTCTATTAATGTGGCGGATGCGTCCGCGTTTGCACCAATTACAAGTATGTTTGTTGAATTGTTGTCCAAGTTCTTGATTGCAAACAAGCCGGGCGCAATTAATCATGGACAAAAATTGGGCCCATATGCCGCACTGTTTGTGTTGGACGAAATGCCACAAATGAATAAATTAGAAGCCGTTATCCAAGGTCCCGCCGTCGGTCGTGGACAAAAGGTTGCGTACCTTATTGTGGGCCAGGATATCAGCCAAATCGCCGAAAAATACGGCGACAAGGCCGCCGATACCATTATCGCAAATACCGCCGCCAAGATTCTTTTGCGTGTAAATGACTATAATACTGCGGAACGGTTTTCACGTATGATGGGAAAACAGATGGAAAAGAAAAACGTCAAGGGGCCGGACGGAAAAGAAAAAGAAGAAACAACCGAAAAAGACCTTTATTCGCCAATGGACTTAATGACACTGAAAAAAGGTGTACAATTGGTGTTGATGCAGGGATGGTACAACAAACCAATCGAAGCCGACGCGGAATGGTCCTTTCTTCGCAGTAATCCGGTGCAAATCGCACTTGACGACAAAATACGAATGGGCGAAGCGTCACCAATTCCAGAATTTTTAATACCGGCACACCATCGTGCGTTGGGATATTCGGGAAAACCACGTGTGTACGACCCACAGAAAAAGACCATTACAGAATTGGCATGATATAAAACACCATGCGTAAAATACAAGAATAACAAACATAAAAACAGTCTTGTCATCCCTGCAACGGCAGGGATAGCGACCGTACAGTGCCCGCGCTGCGGGCCAAAATAAAGCAATGCGATAATTTGATTTTCAAGACCCACTCCTGCCTTCGCAGGAATGACAAAGGATTCTATTTACCTGGATCCTGGGGTCAAGCCCCAGGATGACACCACTTCGTTAAAACTTCGT
>JAGBGA010000021.1 GCA_017936185.1 Alphaproteobacteria bacterium
GGCCTGGTATCACCCACAAAAATTTTCAAATTTTTGCGGGGCCCGAATCCGGTATGACGGTGTTTTTTGTCGTCCCCCCGACGAAGGTCAAGCCCCAGGATGACAGGTGTGTGATGGCGGGGGAATAAAAAAAATCCCCAAAGATGGGGATTTTCAGAACGAAAGATTTCTTGGGCAATGGATTATTCCATGCTGGTGCTGACGATTTCGCCGTATGTTGCAACTTCGTCACCGCCAATAAAGCAACGAATCTTGGAACCGACATTATCCATGAATTCTTGGATTGCGGCTTGTTCGGCTTTGTCCAGTTGGGCATCCAAAATACTGTCTGTGACGGCGTATCCCAATGCACCACCGGCAATCGCACCAAGGCCCGCACCAAGCCCCGTACCCAATGCGTTCTTTTTTGCGGCTTCTTTTTGTTCGTCTTCATATTCAGTTGACATTTTATCGTTACATTTTTCGCGTAACTTGTTAAGTTCCTCTGCAATTTCCGTTGCGGCCTGTGCAACTGTTTTGCTACCAACACATTCATGTCCAGGATTGTAGTTGCTACTTGAACACGTTGAATTGCTAGTAGTAGTAGTAGTAGTATACAGTATGCCTGGTATTCCAAAACCTGTTGCGTTCATCTTGTCCGCATACGTTTTTGCCTTTTGAACATAACCCAACGCGTTGTTCCAAGTGTTACCACTTCTTGTTGCGGTTATCGCGCTGTCCATATATTTGGTACACTGCTTTTGAAGCGTTTCATAATCTTCGACTTCGCCTTTATCAAGCAAGCCGCCAAGGCCTTTGCTGGCAATGTTTTTGCCAAGGAACCCACCGCCAACACCACCGCCAACGGCGCCAAGGGCCGCCATCCAACCTTTGATTTTTGGTTGGCTCGCTTCCTTGTCGGCACGTGCGTCCGCACCCGCCGCATTGGCAATCTTTTCCAATTTGTCGTTCGGTATCCATGAACCACATGTAAAGGCATCGCCCGCCGCAAAGTACGCCGTTGACCAATCGGCACCAGATGCCAATTCGTCTTGGATATACTTGTCATCCGATTGAAGTGTTACACGTACACGACAGAATGAACCATATAATTCATTACTTGCCTTGAATTGGTTGCTTTTCAAGCCCGCCGTTGAATATGACGCCGGAACGCGATTCGAATTCAACCGGACCCACATAAATGTCGAACCGTTGTCGCGATTGCCAACAATACCACCGTTGTTTGATGACAAGCAAAGGTTTTGTTGACGTGTCAATTTGGCGTTATATTTTGCCTGGGCTTCGATTTCAATATCGTATATCAAGTCGCGGAACAATGTGTTTGCGGCCTGGGTACTGATATAATTCGTATACGATTCCATTACCGGTGTTTGATATACGTCACCGTTTTCGTCAACTTCGTAACAGATACCTTCCATGCCTTTGGAATTTGTGCAAAGCTTGTTACCGTTTGCGTCTGTTGCATGAACGGGTTCTTCTGTTTCTGCACTGACGTTCTTGGCACCACCGGCATCAATCCAACCACCGCGAACGGTCGATTGGTCGCCCCATGAATTGGTCATGTTTTGGTCACCACGTTTCAGGCGCGCCTGTTCAATCTTTAAATGTTCGTCACAAACGTCGGCGTTTTTAACCGTATTCATGCAAAGACCCAATACGATTGTGTAATCCAACACACCGCCAACTTTGTTCATAGAACGGTCAAACGACGATCCGCCTTCGCCTGTGTTTGTCAAAGACGAATACACGTCTGTACGATTGCGATAGCAATTTTCATAATCGGTACCACACAAGGACTTTACACAACTGGTCGCGACGGATTGACATTGTTTGCGCATTTCTGCAATCGCCGCCGCATTGTACGCGGTGGATAATGTTGAATTTAATGTCGCAACAACACCCAATGGGTCGTTCTTGGTCGTTTCGTCATACGGTGGGAACAATGTGTCAAAAACACTGTCGTTCAAGTAGGCATATGAATACGCTTCGTCTTTGATGGTTTTATATGCATACTGGCAATTTGCGTCGGTGTTAACAACCGATTCGCATCCGATTTTAATGTCGCCATATGTGCTGGCACCATTGACGGTGTTTTGCCCATCCGCACTGAATGCCGATGTATAGCATACCGAACCAACACCTTCGCCACATGTGCGCATTGCACATGATTTAATTGTTTCAATACATTTGTCTTTGGCGCGTGTGTCGAATTTTTGCATGACATCTTGAATCTTGGAATCAACGTATTTTTTACGTTGGTCAATCGCCTCATCAAAGACTTCTTCTTGGACGTCAACGTCGACAAGTTCGCCCTTGGACGGTGTTTTTTCGCGGAATGTCATGTGGCAATATTTATTCCCACCAATCGTGTCAAGACATGATGTGCGAAGGTAACGGTTAACATCACTTAGTGTTTGGGTGTCACCGCCACTTGTTTGGTTGGCGTTTGCACCACTTTCAGGGTCCACAATAAGGTTTGCCGCAATCAATTTATCAAGTGACGTTCCTTCGATACAGCGGAACGGATTGGCCGTACACGCCCCAAGGAAACATTGTTCAACAACCTTGTAACACGTAGATACCGCATTCATTGCCGCCAATTGTGCACCATTTTCAATTTCGGTTGCAATGCGACCGCCAACGGTGCCACTTGATGGTGACCATGGGTACGAACCCAACAATTCTTTGACACCGTCACTTTGACAACGGGCCAATGTGGAATCACACAGCAATGCTTGCCTTCTGAATTCTTTGGTGGATGTACACAATTCAAAGTCGGCGCCACAAACACTGTCTTTCTTTAAGCATGATGTATAGCGCTTTACACATGTTGATGTGTCGTATTTATTTTCAATACCCGCCGCAATTACCATTTGGCCCATGACACTGCCATCTGTGGGGTATGTATAGTCGGTAACTTCGCCATAGGTGTTTGTCGACGCAACGTTCGACAGTGAACCAATCGCAGATGTACCAAAAAGACTGTTTACGCCAGAGGCAGAACACTGGGACAGTGTGCTGATACAAAGTGGCATCTTGGCATGGAATAAAACGCGGTTTGTGCATTCTTCAAAATTTTCGCCACAGGTGTCTTCGGCACGAATACATTCAGTGTATGCGTCGATACATTCAATGTCAGACAACAAGACATTCGATGGGGTATTCGTTACGCCACCCGATGAAGTGCCAGTGTTACCAGTAATATACGACGTCATTGTTGGCATGCGGCGCGCATTTCCCGATGCACTGACCCCGACAACGCCAGATGTTGTGGAAAGCATACTTGGACGCGCGGTTACCGCGTTTGCCGCGGGTATTACGCTGAATAATGCCAATAAACTTACGGTATTTTTAAAGAAAGACATCCCCTTTACTCCATATTTTTTAATTCATTTTAACATATTTTATGGGGTTTGGAAAGGGAGAAAATAAAGAAATATTAATCTTGATTATGGGGGGATTAATACTGAACTTCGTCAAGGATGGCCTTTAATTCCAACATGTCGTCGGGCATGCGGGATTTAAAGCGCATCTTGGCCCCGGTTGTCGGATGCGTAAATTCAAGCAATTCTGCATGAAGCATTTGACCGTCGTGCCCGCGCAAGAATTCCAGTAATTCTGGGTCACGAACACTGCCCAAACGGGCGGCGCCACGACCATAAACCGGGTCACATAAAACCGGAAAACCATGCGACGATAAATGAACGCGTATCTGGTGCGTGCGACCGGTAAACAATGTGCAACGCATTTGCGAAACACCGGCGCGCGACCATGCGTTTACAACCGCAACGTCGGTATGCGATGGCTTGCCCCCAGTTTTGACCATTGTCATCTTTTGACGATTACGCGAAGAACGCGCAATGTTGCCGGTGATTTCCGCTTCTTCCCAATTGGGAATACCCCAAACAAACGCGATATATTTGCGCGTCAAATCATGTTCTGAAAAAATCCGAACCAATTCACGAAATGCCGCATTGGATTTCGCAAAGACCATAACGCCACTGGTATCTTTGTCAAGACGATGCACAACACCCGGACGTGTTTCACCGCCAAGCCCCGACAAATGACAATGTGATAATATATTTTGAACCAATGTGCCGGTCTTGTTACCCGCAGACGGATACATGACAACGCCACGCGGCTTGTTCACAACGATTATGTCGTCGTCTTCGTACAATATTTCCAAATCAAAGTCAGATGACACGTTTTCAATCGCAACCGATGTTTCACGCGCCGGAATTTCAACCAAAAACGTATCGCCAACGCGAACTTTTTCCGAAAACTTTACAGGCACACCAGAACGCGTGACGGTGAAACGCTGAATCTCGCTTCGTGAAAATTCGGGCATTTTGGATGATAAAAACTTATCAATACGGACAATTTCATCGTCTTGAAGAACAGTCAATTCACGCGTTTCAATCATTGTATTAAACCTTTTATCTGTATTCGTCCCAATCAGGCCCAACAGTACAATCAGATAAATCAATTGTCAAATCACGACCAGATATGCGCGTCGGACATGTTAATATGCCGGTCGTGGTCGCTTGGTCTGCGTCGCGCGTGGCATTACGATATGCAAACTTTATTTCCATTGGCGCCGCAACACACGCAATGTGCAAATCGTTGTCGGTCTTGCCATCGGGGCCAACCCAAACACGAACGCCATAGCCCAAACCATAACATGGAAAACCGTCAAGATAATATAAAACCAATCCACGACCAACCAACTTTTTGTCAGAAATAAAACGACCGTTGTATTCGTTAAGGGTCAAGCCGGTTACAGCCTGCCAGTCAGTACTGGTGGAAAAAATGCTGACCCGCGGGGATGACGGCGCGTCCGCACCAAAGGCAGATACAGATATAAATAAAGAAAGTATTAATGCAAAAAATTTTGTCATTTTTGTTCCTTGGGCTTGGTATCAGATGGCTGAATATCCGCCAAGTGCGCAGATATTTTTCTTACGCCCGATGGTTGGGGCGCCAAAACATGACTGAAATCAACCGACGCGCCTGCATCCAACAATGTCGCAGATGGCATAAACTTTTGCCGCGCCAATATGCGACCGTCGTCGTCTGATGATACTATTATCAGATCGGGAACACCATAAATCTGGTCCGATATGTTTATAACAGAACCATTAACAACAAGACGCGATACGCCACCTTCGTCGGTTGTGGTGGTTACCTGGGCGATATTGGTCAATAACGGACCGCGTTCGTTATGGGTCGCCTGGTGTCGTGTAATGACCGCAACCGTAAACACAATCGCCGACAATAACGCACAGACAGACGCAAAAAACATTAAATACGCACTTCGTCGTGCCGGCACAGGCACAGACCAACAATGCCCACATACCGCACATTTTACCGGTGTCGTTGGCGCCCGGTCCAGCCCATATTCAGTCTTGCAAAAGTCACATTTTATTTTCATGTTTTTATTTATACCATATTTTATTGTAATTGCAAATTGCGATATTTTGCGCGAACGCGTTCTTGGATTTTATGAATCGCGTTCATATAGTCGGCAACTGTTGCATTCTTGTTCGATGACACCGCGGCAAATATTTGACCCGACGATGTCGACATGTCGCCTTCGGCAATACTGGCAAGCGTTGCCATGCGACCAAGTTCAACAAAAGACGCATCAGAAAAGTTTGCAGTCTTGGACGACACATCCCAATAATATTCGGAATTTGTCGAATCTTCGATACGACGCGCAACATCTAAATGCGGGGTAATTGAACCGGTATAACCAACCGTTACGTATATCGCATCAATACGACCCGACGTCATGTCCAACGAACGATTCATACGCAACAGTGCAAAGTCATCAGGGGCATCAACGGAAAGCCCACCCAACGTCATGTTCGAAACCCATAAATTGTTCGTTGTTAATGATGACATCTTGGCAACATCAGACAATGATATGCGACCAGATACTTCCATATTCTTGGCGTCGGATGCCAGCATACCAGAAACAGTCGCGTTTATCGTTTCATATTCTTGGTCAATCGTGGTGCGATTTTGAAAAATCAAATCGTTTGTTACAATTTCTTTCGCCAATAATATTTCAGAAAAATCCGAAAATTCTGCATTTAAAAATTTAGTATTCTTTATGTCGTGCGCGGCAAGATTTAACGCAGACATCATTTTCGCATCATCTGCATTTTGTGTGGGAATTCGCCAAAGATATAATGCATTATCACGATTTACAGATGTCGTTTCAATTATGCCATTGTCAATATCAACCCCCAAGTCAACTGCATCTGTGTGCCACGCCCCAAATGTACCATATGCATGCGTGCCATCAACAAACCCCATTGTACCGCCAGATAAATTAACAATTTCGCGTGTGCGCATGGGACTGACATCATCAGAAACACGAACAATTACACCTTGAAGCGTGGCGCCACCGACAGAATCGCTTGATTTTAAAATACGCAATTGATACTTGTCATCGCCGGCATCCAAGATGGATTCAGGCACACCAAATGGTGCCAAGTCCGAAACACTTACCCGCGTGATGTTACGCCCCACAGGACGCAATAAATCTTCGCGATTGGCAACGATATATCGTTCCAGCGCAGATTGTATATCGGACATCTGGTTGGCAATTGCAATGTTTTGGGCGCGCGTGACAGAATCTTGGTGATATTGAAAAACAAACGGTATTATAACAGATGCCAATGCAACACTTAACAGCAATTCAACAAGAATACTGCCGCGGGTTTGGTTGGATTTTGAAAATAACGAATTTGCAAACTTCATGTTCTTGTTACCGTATTGTTATCGGGGTTATTGTCGGATTGTTTGTAACATCACCCCGCCACCCAGAACGCATTATTTCGCGAAAGTCACGCGAACTTGGCGCCGGTGGCAATGTGGCGCGCGATAATGTAAATTTTGAAAATTGGGGTGGCTTGGTCGATGGAAAAAACCAATTACCAATCTTTATTGGGGAATTTGTCGACATCAATAATTCACCAGATACCGTTAATCCAAAATTGTCGTAAAATATTATTTCTTGGGCCGATATAAATGGCGCCACCACAGAATTTGCAGATATGCCGGTAAAGCCACTGATTGTGCGACTTGAATCAGATTTTAAAACCAAATCGTTCGCAACGTTTACAGTATCAAGTACCGTCGCACGATCGGCAACAATTCGACCACTTGTGGTATAGCCGCGACCATTTATATTATCGGCATAAACATTGCGAAAGCCAGACATGTCACCCGATACACGAAGGTCACCAATATGAACTTCTTCGCCGTCAAGATTTGCACCAGATGAAAAATATACCGTATTGGCAACAATGTCGTCGGATTCAATGAACACAGTCCGCCCATTCTTTACACGCGCAGATTCCGCACCCATTGTGGCGACGTTGTATATGTGATGATGGGCCATATCAAGGTCACGCATCATTACATTAAAGTCATCTTCACCCGATGTTGCGCGATGCAAATACTTGGACGTATCTTCGCCCGAAACATCACGTGTTACACGATATATCAAATCACCCGGAATAAAGTCTGGGGCCGCGACCGCCCATGTGTTACCATATGCCACAGAATCCGCCCCAACAACCGCCGCATCACCACCAATGTGACGCGCAATCTTGTTCGTACGCAAATCATCGTCAGGCAAATCAAACGCCAAATAGACATCTGTTATCGTGGCACCGTTGACGGCATACTTGTCAATAAAGCCCGCAACCGCCATGTCCGATATCGCGCCAAGTTCTTGGTCATCAAGTTTTATTTGGGCCGTATCTGGCCATTTATCTTGATTCATGCGGACATAGTTCAATACAGAATCACGAACACTTATTATTTGACGTGCGACCGCAATATCATGGACAGTATGATTGGTTTGCGCAATTTGACGATATACAAACGGTGTCGCAATGGCAACAATCGCCATGGCCAGTAAAACTTCCATTATACTGGCACCATGTGAATCATTTGAAAAAATCTTGTTACCGGTTACAGTCATCGCGCCCCGCCATTAAACATTGTTTGATATCGATTCTTTTTTCAAGCCGTTGCCAATATACATACTGGCATATCAAGTATTGTGATAAAGATTGCTTGTTATAAACACCGTCATATTTTTCAACAATTGATTTACAATCAACCATCTTGTCGTCATCCGATGATGGGTCGGAAATTATATCAAATGAATCATTGTTAATACCACCGATGTAAACATCGGGCAACATACTGGTCCCGGCCGGACGAATATCCAATATAACCGCACCATTTTTTCCGTCGTTCAGGGCACTTGATGTCTGGTCGCGCAAGGTTATGTTCGAAGTAATTATCGTATCAACATCAATCCCAGATTTGGTATTATATGTCAATGTATCTTCGTCAATAAAAACGTCTTGACCGCGCGTGGTAACAAGATATGACGATATATCAAGACGTTCAACACTGAAATTTATATTATTGGAAACAACACTGCCCCCGACATTCCATTCGCCTGCACCGGTAAAAGACGTGTACCCCGCCGTCATCGCAAAATCATGCACAGATGTATCCGCAACTTCAAATGCACCGGTATCACCAAACTTTGATACAGTTCGGACAGACAATGCGTCGGTATACAATGTGCCACGCGTTAATGTTAATGCAGATTCACCAGTCTTGCTTTGAAACACAGTTTTATTGGCGGATATATGTGCAATATTATTCTTGGCATCACGACCAGATTCAATCCCAATCACAGACAGTGTATCAAACTGGGCCGTTGGAAAATCACCGCGCACAGAAAAAATATTCCCAACATTATTTAATACAAAACCACCCATATCAAGGTCGGTTAAAAAACCACTGTTATCCAAGTTTGGTTCGTTGCGACGAACGATGTCCGAATAAATATCGGTCAATTCAATACCAACATTTACACCGTTTTCAGTTGGTACTGCATAAAAACCAATTCGACGTGCCAATTCCGCATAATCAATTTCACGCAAGTTCCCACCCGTCACATCCAAATAAGCAGATACCGCAACCGGCGTCTTGTGAATAACAAGCGCAATATCTTGCCCCAAGGCAGTACGCGGAACAAACCCCAGCGGCAAACCATACGGTTCCAAAATATCCGAAAATTCATTCCCAGAAATAACCGTTGTTTCATACGGTAAATTGTTCGCGTTTTCGCGTATAAATATACGTGCCGCCGTTTGGGCGGTTTCAACCTGGCGCGTGGATGAATACATACGCGCATCAATGTTGCGACCCGCCAATTGGTCTGCAAGAAATGGAATGAATGCAAAAATCACCCCAAGGGCCAACATGGCTTGTAATAAAAAATTACCGCGTTCTTGGTGCAATTGCTTTATCCCCCCTTTGCCATTGTAATAAAGCATAGCAACAGAAAAAATTTATTGCAATCAGTTTTAAGATGATTTAATATCCAATGCGTTAAGGGGTGTGTCGCAATAAATTTTATTTGACGACACAGAAAGATTATTTCCTGATTAAAAAAGAAAAGATATGCAAAATAAAAAAAATCAATCTAATGTCGGACAGATGATTCAACGCTGTCACAAATGGCGCCAAAAAAGAAAACAATATATTGACCAAGCACGTCAAACAAATGATGAAATTGAACGCGAACGCTTGTTACAGGCCGCCGAACATTACGGGCGCATCGTAAATGCAGAACAAGGTAAAATAGATTCTTCACGCGACCCAAAAGAAAAAGCCACCGCACAACAGGCAGAACAAGCGGCCGAAAATACAGAAAACAGCGAAGAAGAAGAACCAGAATTACCCGAATTTATAACCAGTTTAAATTAATTTATACGCGTCCGTTTGGGCGCGTTTTATTTGTTGAAATTTGTATGTGTTTTGATATCCTTGGCACAAAGGAAGTTTTATACGATGGAAAATAATTACACTGTACTTGCGCGGAAATATCGCAGCCAAGATTTTAAATCTTTAATCGGTCAAGACGTTTTGGTAAAAACACTTACCACCGCAATTAACACATCACGTATTGCGCACGCATATATCTTTACAGGAATTCGCGGAACCGGAAAAACAAGTACGGCACGAATATTGGCCAAGGCACTGAATTGCCAATCATCAGACAAGGCAACACCATCACCATGCGGAACATGTGAAAACTGTCGCGCAATTGCCGCCGGACAACATATTGACGTTATGGAAATCGACGCCGCATCACACACAGGTGTCGATAATATGCGTGATATACTTGATGCGGCACAATACAGACCAACAAATGGACGATACAAGGTTTATATAATCGACGAAGTACATATGCTGTCGACGTCGGCGTTTAATGCGCTGCTGAAAACACTTGAAGAACCGCCCGCACATGTAATATTTATTTTGGCAACAACCGAAATAAGAAAGGTGCCTGTGACAATTTTATCACGATGCCAAAGATTTGATTTGGTACGCGTACCGGTGGAAACACTTAAAAAACATTTTGCATGGATTGCAGAACAAGAAAAAATAACACTTAGTGACGAAGCAAATGAATTGTTGGCACGCGCAGCAGATGGTTCGGTACGTGATGGCCTTTCATTACTTGACCAGGCAATCGCACAAACCGGCGGAAATGTTGATGCGGCGGCAGTGCTTGATATGTTAAAACGCGCAGACCGCGGTGTGGTTGTAGACATGATGAAAACACTTCTGTCCGGGGATACGGCGGCGACACTTGATAAGGTTGACGCAATCTATAATAATGGCGCAGATTTATCAATGCTGTTGACCGATATGATGGAATGGACACATTGGGCAACAAGAATGCACCCGGCACTTCATGCGGGCGATGTTACAAATTCACCGTATACGGCCGACCAACGCGAACAAATCCAAGATATAAATACACGCGTATCTTTGAATACCCTTTCCCGAATTTGGCAGGTTATGGTGGCGGCCGTCCCAGAAATGCAAGCGGCCGGAAATCAAAAACAATGCTTTGACATGTTGATTATCCGAATGATGCATATTGCCGATATGCCGTCGGTACCCGAAATAATAAAACAACAAGAATCAGAAAACCGCGTGCGCGATGTAAAAAATATCTTGGCCGACAGAATGGCAAGACCAAGCACCGACAGCGCACCAATACAAAAGCCACAAACACGAACAATAACAAACGCAAATGAATTGGCGTGCGCATTACAGGAAACCAAGGAAATATTGCTTTATTCTTATTACAGCAACAATATTGAAATTGCAGAATTTGCGGTTGGAAAAATAAAGTACTTTGACCGCAAGGGTGACGCAGACTTTGCGCACAAATTGGCATCGTGGTTGATGGATAAAACAGGAATGGCGTGGACACTTGAAAAAAGTCAGGAATCAACACACGAACATACAATCAGTGAACAAAAACAAGAAGAATTAGAAGCAGACCCATTGGTCGCCAGCGCAATGAGCCTTTTTGAAAACGCAGAAATAGTCGGGGTGAAATAATGAAACAAGAATTAGGACGGTCTTTAATCGAAGTTATCGGTGTTATGGCAATTACCGGATTGATGACGGTGGCGGCACTGGGGGTGTACAAGATTATTCGCACAAACCAGATACGCACAATCGCAGATGCAGAAATTGAACAAATTGCACAAAATGTAAAAATTTTGATGGAAATGCGCGGGGATTATCAAGGTATTTCGGTCGATTATTTAATCAAAGCCGGCGCACTTCAATCAGAACGCGCACCAATTGGCGGTGATAATTGGTCCATTACATCAAGCGCAGATGGCATATCTTTTTCCATTAACTTGATTGATTTAACGAATGGTGAATGTACTTATTTTGCAACCGCAAAACCAAAGTGGGCAAGCGCAATAATGGTAAACGGATTTGAAACAAGTGTTACAGACAATTGCTTTGAATCCGACACAAACCAGGTGTCTTTTATTGTAAAATAAATGAAATATAAATATATTTTTTCTTTGATGATTTCATTGTGCACACTGGGCGCATGTGTTCAGTATACCAGTCCATCACGCACCACATGGTCACAATACCTGGCCGGGGCCAGCTTTATCGACATGAACGAAATGTCACGCACCGCAAAAAAGCCTGTCTTTTTTGGGGGCGGCGGCCGAACCGTTACAGATGCGGTAAAAAAAGATTCTTTGTTTGAATATGGCGACAAAACAACAAACGACAATGCCATCGCAACACAGTATATGGCAAAGTTGGAATTTGAACTTTATGACGCACTAAGAAAACCAGGAATTTCTGTTCAACGCGCCGGGACAGATGTTGTTATTATACTTGTTCGTGATGCAATTATGGAATTAAACGTCGCAGATATATCGCAAACCGGCGACGATACACTGAACACGATTACAAAAATATTAAAAAAATACGACGCAACGTTTCTGGAAGTTGCCGGTTACACCGATGCAATGCGCGACAAGAATGCGGCAAACGCGCTTTCTTTGGATATGGCACAGCGGGTTGGGGTTTACCTTGCCCAACATGGAATTAACACCACACGAATGTTTATTGTGGCACGCGGCGCGACGCGTCCAATTGCCGGCCAGGATAACATCGGCCGATTAACAAACAGACGTGTCGAAATACGCATTGCCCCCGCACGATAAATAATTGCAAGGATTTTATGACTTGAATTCTGAGACCAACAGAATAAAAAAACACATTACTTCCACGCACCTGGGATATTGGCATAATCGGACAGGGCGGTTGCGCCAAAATACATACCACCAACCTGTTCACTTGTCGCATCGGGCCAAATTTCATACAAATACCGCCCATTAATGCGCGCCGACGGCCCGGTTAAAAATTCACAGAAATGAAACATACGTGCAAACATGTTGGATGCTGCGTCACCCGATATATCGCCAAATAAATTTTCGGGGATTGATGTCAAAGAAAAACTTGCCGAAAAAGTACCCTCAAACATTGATTCAGCGGGGGGACCGCTTATACCCGCAAATAAGTTTTCGGGTATACTTTTCAAATCTGGGTTAGATGCAAAAGTATAGTAAAACATTTTTTCTGTTGGGGGACCATAAACCCCATTAAACAACCCCGATGGTATTGTTTCAAAATCACAGAAATGAAATAGACGCGCAAAGCTTGGCTGGTCACCATTTGGTAACGTTGGAAATATACATCCCAGACACCCATCTATCATTGTCACTTGATCAATTTCGGCACAACTGTTCCCGATAACAGGATTTGTATCATACGCAGTGGCACGACCCCCAAGGCGTATTGTCATTGCACCAGTATAACCATTTGGGTGAAAAATCTTTTCTTGTCCAACATTTGGCTTTTCTATCACTTGTTCGACACCATCCCCCCAATCAATATAAAATGTTCCGGCGGCGTATAAATTTAAACCTTCTTCAAAAGACGAATACCGCATAGTAAACACATATTTTTCTGTTTTCTTCACCAATTCATCCACCGCCGTATCGGTGGCAACGGTGTCCGCGGCAACGCTTGTTGCATATTCGCCGGTGCCGTATGTGGTCGGTTCACCATTCAACATTTCATTCGCAACATCAATCGCCGATAACAGGTACTTCATATTCGCCGCAACACGCGGATTGGTTAATGCCGGATTATACGGTATGGTTATATCCCA
>JAGBGA010000005.1 GCA_017936185.1 Alphaproteobacteria bacterium
TACAGTACGTCGTGAATCATACGGTGTTGGTGTTGAACGCAAGTTCCCACTTTACACACCATCAATTGAAAAAATTGAAAAGGTTCGTATTGGTAAAGTACGTCGTGCTAAATTGTTCTTCTTGCGTGGGTTGTCGGGTAAAAAGGCGCGTATCGTCGAAGACTTGGCAGCAACATCTGCAGAAAAGAACGCAAACAAATAAAAAATCCCCCGTTTGGGGGATTTTTAATAAATATATTTTATTGCAAATTGACATTGGGGGTTTTGGACGGTATTATTGTGGATATGAAGAAGATATTTGCTTTTTTAATGTGTTTTATGCCAATTGCGGCAAATGCGTTTGTTAATCGTGATAGTGCGGTTGTGCGCATAATGAACAAAGACGCCGGTAAAGTTCATGAAAGGGTCATACCGGTGGGTAATGAAATTCAATTTGAAAAAATCTTTATAAATGTGCGTGCTTGTAAACAGACCGACCCATTTGATGCCGAAGATTTTTGGGCGTTTATAGAAGTGCATGAAAAAGATGATGGGCAAATCTTTGGCGGGTGGATGTCGCGAAATGAACCAGGACAAAATCCGTTACAGCACCCGGATTATGATGTTTGGTTGGTGCGGTGCGAATAATAAAAGCAAAATAAAGGAAAGGAAAAATGAATTTTATAAAGAAATATTTCAAGATTTTTATTGGAATTGCTGTTTTGATTTTGGCTGTTGTGGTGTTCTTTTTTTCACAACAAAGTTCAGATCTTGAAACGGGTGTGTTAAAGGATTGGCGGGCCGCCCCAATGGACAGGCGTGTCGCATCGGCACAGATTTTAACCGGTGCGGATAAAAATATCGATTTGTTGGTGGCGTGTATTGATAAAATGGCCACCCTGCCCGACAGTGGCGAAATGGCAATTCGTGATGCGGCATCGGTGTGCTATACAGGGATACAATTAAAAGAAAGTTTGTAATGCGTTTTTTGCTGTTTTTGTTCGTTTTGGCCGGGTGCTGTGTTAACACAGGGTTGCCCGGCGAAGCTTTTCTTGGGGCGCCATATGTGGCGTCACCGTTGGGCGAAGGGGTTGCGCCGGATTCAGATCCGTTAATTCGATTTGATGCGTTTGATTGTGTTACGTTTGTTGAAACGGTATTGGCGGGCGGTGATGTGGATGCGTTAAATCAAATTCGATACAAAAACGGTAATGTTGACTTTGTTGCACGAAATCACTTTATTGAATCAGATTGGTTGGTTAATAATGCAAATCTTGTTGAAAATGTAAGTCGAAATTTCGCAGAAACAAAAATAAAACACGTGGTAATTGACAAGGCGGCTTGGTTTAAAAAAGTTCATAATCTGGATACGGATTTTGTGCCTGTGGCGGTTGGACTTGAATATATTCCGTATGAAAAACTGGGGCGGATTGATTCGCGCGAAACGTTGATTGTGTTATTTGTTGCTGACAATCAAAAAAATCGTGATAAAATTGGTACTGATTTGGCAGTGGTTCATATGGGGTTATTGTTGCCAAATGGAATGCTGCGCCATGCATCAAGTGACAAGAAGTGTGTTACAGATGTGTCGTTTCAAGAATATATAGCGGCGCGCGCCATGGTGAAAACAAACCTGGGAATTGTGTTGGTGAAAATAAAATGAATAATGATGAAAAATTGATTCAGATGGATATGGGAACATTGGACAGTAATGTTCATACAACGCGGCCTGTGTTGTGTTTGGGGATTGAATCTTCGTGTGACGAAACGTCTGCCGCCATTGTGGACAGTGATAAAAATATATTGGCGCATATTATATATTCGCAAATCCCAGAACATCAAAAGTATGGCGGTGTTGTCCCAGAATTGGCGGCACGTGCACATATCTTGGCAATTGAAGATGTTGTTAAACAGACACTGGAAAAAGCGGGCAAGACAATTGATGATATCGATGTTGTTGCGGCGACGGCGGGTCCTGGTTTGATTGGTGGTGTTTTGGTTGGATGGATGGTGGCCACAGGAATCGCACAGTCAACAAATAAACCATTGGTTGCGGTGAATCATCTTGAAGGACATGCGTTGGTGCCACGACTTTGTGCAACGATGGCCGACGGCAGTGTTGGAAATGTTGATGTACAGTTTCCGTATTTGTTGATGTTGGCGTCGGGTGGACATTGTCAAATATTGTTGGTGCGTGGTGTTGGTAAATATGAATTGATTGGGCAAACACTTGATGACAGTGCGGGTGAAGCATATGATAAAGTGGCAAAAATGTTGGGACTGGGGTATCCGGGCGGGCCGATTGTTGATATGCGTGCCCAAAATGGGAATCCAAAGGCGTTTAAGTTTCCACGACCTTTGTGCGATAAGCCCGGCTGTGATTTTTCATTCAGTGGCATAAAAACCGCGGCGCGTACGTTTTTGTCGCGTGAAACGATGCCTGTTTCCGATGGGTATATAAATGACTTTTGTGCGTCGTTTCAAGCGTCGGTGGTTGATTGTATAACGAATCGTTTGGGGCATGCGTTGGATGATGCA
>JAGBGA010000022.1 GCA_017936185.1 Alphaproteobacteria bacterium
TAAAAATCAAGAAAAACAAAAAATAATATCAGGACAAGACATGAATAAATACACAAAAATCACTGCATCAATTGGCCCCAAATGTGAAGATTGCGAAACCCTGACACGCATGATAAAGGCGGGTGTTAACATGTGCCGATTGAATTTCAGTCATGATACCGGTGACGTCCAAGGTCACAAGATTGACATGATACGTGAAATATCGGCCGAATTAAATACCCCTGTGGCAATTCTGATTGATTTACAAGGTCCCAAGCACCGTATTGGCAACTTTGAAACCGAAGACAAATATCCGCTTGAAATCGGACAACGTTTTACATTCGACACCGACCCCACGCCGGGCAATTCAACACGTGTTCAGTTGCCAGACGACGATGTCCTTGCATCATTAAACATTGGTGACAGAATCCTGTTAAACGATGGCAAGATTGAAATGCGTGTTGATTTTGCGTCCCCCGAACGTGTTGATGCGACGGTTATTCGCGGAAATGAAATATGGTCGCGTCGTGGTTTTAATTTACCCGACACAGAAATTGCAACATCTGTATTAACGGCCAAAGACCGCGCAGACCTTGAATACGCTGTTACAAAAAAACCGGATTATGTTGCAATATCCTTTGTGCAAAAGCCCGAAGACATTGCCGAAGTTCGTGATTTTATCACACAACGCACATCACACCCAATAAAGATTATTGCCAAGATAGAACGTCCAAACGCGGTTGAACGCATAACCGACATTGCGGCGGCGGCAGACGGCATAATGATTGCGCGCGGTGACTTGGCGGTCGAAGTTCCATATGCTGCGGTTCCGGCAATATCGCGTCATATAATTCGCGAATGTCGCAAAATGAACAAGCCTGTAATTGTTGCCACGCAAATGTTGGCGTCTATGGTGACCAGTGAATTCCCCACCCGCGCCGAAATTACCGACGTCGCAAATGCGGCATATCTTCGCGCTGATTCAACCATGACATCCGAAGAAACAACCATTGGTGCAAATCCTGTGAACACCATTGAAACAATGGCAAATATATTGTCGCATGCTGACGCGGACGCAATTGCCAATCCATATGATTGGTCACGTGTTGAAAACATGCCTGAAAACGATTGGTCACGTTCGGTTGCATCAATGGCGTATTTGAATCGTGCGTCTGCAATTGTTGTATTTGCACGCGATACAATTGCCACAACCCAGATTTCCTGTCGCAAGCCTGACATTCCTGTTGTCGCGATATGCAACGAATCTGTGATTGCGAATCAGTTGTGTTTATCACGTGGCGTATTTCCAATATACAACAATGAATTATTCGGCATGCGTGACGCATTTAATGCCGCGCGCCAGTTTGGGATAAATTCCGGCAAATTGGTTATTGTCGACGAAGAAAAAATAAGCCTTCGGACACTGGATTAAAAAATCCCCAATTTGGGGATTTTTTCAAGCAGTGCATTTGGTGTCTGTATCCATATATTTTTTATTTTGGCGATATCTTTTGTCATTTGTACACATGTCCATGCATTATTAAAGTTTGGCTTTTTATTTGGTTCGGATTTTATTGTGTAAAACACCCACCCATATTGCATCAGTATTTTTATATCGCGCATTTTCAGTGGTATTTTTTCGACGCGATTTTTTCTAATAAATTGATACAACATCAATTTGTTATTTTCCATAACGATTGGTGCAACATGCCGCCATTTTCTGCATAAAATTCGCGGCAAAATTTTTGAAGTCTTTTTTGAAAAAGCAATAATAATCATAATATAAATATCCTTAATTTTTTTGGGGTGGGGCGTTTTTTTCCCCACCCGATATTGCACAAATAATCAGTCAATCCACCCATGTTTTTTTGCCGCATCATATAATACATCCATTGCGCGGTTCCACAAATTTGCCGCCCGATTTTCATTCCATATATGTTGGTGTGGTGCGCGTCTTTTATCACCAAATTGCTTCATGACAGTCAACTGTTCATCCGTCAATTTCCCCGCAAGGTATAATTTTGTAATCATTGTTTCTACATCAAGTACTTCACATGGTCGGCGTGTTGGTGTTCCATGCATCCGGGCAAAGTTATTACGTATTGATTTTGAATACAAAAACCAGAACCACATTTGTTCCGCAGATTGAAATTTTTCTGATGTTACTGCTGTCATTGTTTGCGTCATTTTTCTTTCTCCTTTGGTTTTTTACGTTCACAATATTGATATATAGCCCAGGAAAATATTCCTTGTAAAACATTACAACTGATGGTTGAAATGCATCGCGGAAAACTGATTCGATTTTCGAAATTTTAAAAAGTGATTCGAATCGGTTTTTTTATAAGATTCCTGATTTTTATATCATCACATCAAATAAAAAAAGTGCGCAACAATGCGCACCCAGAAAGCATAATATTTTTTTGTATTTTTATTTAATCCTTTTTTTGTTGTGTTAAAAATAAAACCGCCAATTTGGCGGTTTGGTTTATATCATTGGCGGGAAACAATCACCCCCCCCTTCGGGACAGCAATTAAATCCCTGTTCGCCCATATCTGTATATATTTCCCCGGCACAGCATCCGTTTGCATCTGGGGCACTGCCGTCAAGGCATGTCATTATTGTGGTTTCTTCGACAACGACATCTGCGCTTGAAGAAGAAGTGCTGCCCGCATATGGGTTTTTGACGGTTCCGTCGTCATTATATTGTATGCCAAGAATTTCTTCGTTAAACTGCTGCGATCCTTCACCGCCCAAGTCCTCAATCTTTTGTTGATAAAGTTCCTTTTGGTTATCGGTATACGCTTGGTATTGAAGTGCTTTCTTGGATTGATAATTTAATGATTCACACCATAATTTCAAGGTGTTGTACGAATACCCGCCACACGACCCTGGTTCTGTTGCGCAAGAGTTTGGCACGCGATACAGTCCGTTATCGTCTTTTACACAGTATTGACTTGCGCCAGTTGTGGATTGCCATGCGCGCGCCTGGCCAATCCATTCTTCGATGTTGCTTGTGTCTGCTTCTACGGGATGCGTTCCGTCCCAGTCATAGCGTTCCGCTTTCGCGGTCTTTTCAAGGTAACAAGGCGCATCTTTGTCTGTACAAACAACACGTAAATCATGTGGTGAATATACTGTTATACGTGTGCCGGCGGCAATTGTAAATGGTGGTACGGTGTTATCCATCATATCAACCATCAATTTTTGCGCCACACTGTTCCATGCGGTAATAATTTCATTTTTTGCCAATTCCGACGAACGCATTGTGCCACTTTGTACAACTGTATTGTTATCAAGGTCAATCTGGTTAACAAAGGCGTCCGCCACCGGATTAATCAGGTTTATTGTTGCCGGTACAAATGCGGTTAACATCGGCATCAAGAATTGTTCCATATAGTCGGTGCTGCCACGTCCGGGCACACCAACGCGTCCTTGGGCGTCGGCTGAAAATGGTGCGTTTGTTCCGGGTTTAAAATTAAATTCGACACCATTTGGTAAAATAAATTGATACCATTCAATTTCCATGCGACCAATTGCCTTGTATGGTCCGGGCAGTTTACCTGTAACATAACCCAACATTAACGTTCCGGTTGGAATAATAATTGTGCGCCCATCGTCGGAATATACATTACGGTCAACCGTCGCACGTACCGGCAGTGATTTTCCATTGGTCAACACATCGGCGTCTGCGCGTACGTCTGAAACAATTGTTGCGGGTATTGGTTTATATTGGCGTAAAACAAAACTGCGGTCATATGGTTGTGTTGATTCAACAGCTTTCCCCGATGTTCCGTAAATTACATCTTCGGTTTTCTTTTGTATTACCGACCCCAACGGTTGAAATCCGCTTTCGCCATC
Source organism: Alphaproteobacteria bacterium (assembly GCA_017936185.1). GTDB lineage: Bacteria > Pseudomonadota > Alphaproteobacteria > Rs-D84 > Rs-D84 > Enterousia. The sequence continues at coordinate 3,839 of JAGBGA010000022.1, forward strand.
GTCCCCAACAACCAAGCGTCCGGCACCACCACTTGTACTTCCGCCTTCTTTGTTGATTTGTTGCGCGCGAAATGCCACATTTTGCGTTGGTCGATTGGACAGTTGTGGCAATTCGCCGGTTGAAATAACGTTATAACCAATATGGTCTGCGTCACTGCCGATACGTTTGCCGCGATTATCGATATCTGTAATTATACCGTTATCTGGGTTATATACGCCGGTTGGCTCGCTGCAGTCCTTGTCCGAAAAAGGGTGAAAGTAATACGCACCACGTTCTGGTTTTATCCACCCGATTTGAACACCCGAATTATCGTATCCTGGGAACGCAAAGTCCGAACATGCTTCTGGTACTTCTTCTTGAACCGGTTCTTCCAAGACCGGGTTATACGACGGCGCAATCGTTTCAACTTCACGTATAATTTCTTGTTTTACTGTAATCGGTTCTGGTTCCGGCACCGGTTCTGGTTCGGGGATAACGATTGGTTCTGGTTTTGGCTCTGCCTTTGGGGCGACGGCACTGACCTTTACAGTAATCTGATTTGTTTCTTTCATTTCTTCGGTTTTATCTGCGGCGTACCAATCGATATACACCGGCACAGTAACTTCGTCGCTTGGCGTGGTTGGTGCGTATTTTGTCGTAATTCTGCAACCGATTTTATCGTTAATTGTTTTTATATTTTTGCACGTTTGTTGGATGCCGACCCCTGGCACATCTTCGTGCAAACGAACATCAACTATGTTCACCGGTACATTTGAAGTAACGGTAATGTCTTGACTTTTTTGTTCGCCGGTGGTTACGTCTGTAAAGTCAATGTCACTGCTGGGCGCAAAAGACAATTCTGGAATCAAAGATTCTTTTTGGGTTTTGCTTTTGCCATCATTTTTCCCAACCAGCATCGTCAACAGTATCAGCACCACCACAAACGCCACCCCCATCAGCAGCCATTGCACACGTTTTGGTGCCTGTTTAAATTCCAAAATTTTTTGTTTGATTTTATTCATTTGTCTTGAACCCACACCCCAGGTATTATTGCATTCTGATAACTTTGCACGATGTTTGGCCACCGGTTTGCTTAATCAAATCGTTACACAGTTTTTGTGCCACTTCGATATCGCTGAACGGTCCAACGCGAAGTCTGAACAAGCGCGCCGCCTTGGTATCAGACCCCAGGTCCCCAACCCCCTGTTCATCGATTGCAAAGAATACCATATCGCGATATTGATGTAATAATCCTTCGCCTTCATCGCCGCTGAATTTCACCAACAGTTTATTCCAGTAATCTTCCAGTGCGCTGATTGACGTATCGGACGCCAATTCAATTGCCATTCCGGTTTGGTTGCTGGAAATAAGCGGTATATTTGTCTGTGGTAAATATGCGCCGGCTGTATTTCTTTGTGTTGGCAACATATTAACAACACTTCCCGATGTTGTGCTTGGCATTGCCTGGGGGACGGTAAATCCGGCGGGCATATAGTAACCTGCACCTGTTGTTGGGTTAACTGTTGCGGTATTTCCAACATACATTGGCGTCCCGGTATAGTTTACACCCATGCTCATTGCGGCCATACTGTCCGTATACGCGATATTGTTCAATGATTGTCCCGACAGCATACTTTGTGCAACATTTGCTTCGGCCAACGCCATAACAGACGCCGTATCCGCAATCAAGAATGGTTTTTCGCGTCTTTTAATGCATACAATTCTTTGTCCACTGCGAAGAACCATATCGCCAACGGCTTCCACAATCAACAGGCGTCCATCTTCACCATCTGTACGGAATCCCACTGGTGATTCCCCGCCTTCGACCATCAACGACACAACCGGGCGTTGGGTCATTGAAATAACCTTGTCGCCAAAGTCGATATATGTAAATATTCTGTCGCGCCACACGCGTTCGGGTGCAATTACATAGTCGTCCGGGTTTGGCACGAATATATCAAGGTCAAATCGGAATTCCGACGGGTCAATCTTCATTGATTTTATCCAACCATAGTCTTCACCATCAACGCCAACTGTGTTTGATGTTGTTGCCGGTTTTTGGAATATAGATTTTGCGCCCCCCGACGTTGTTGTTGTGCCTGTGGCCATGGGCAACGTTCCATTTCCATCCAATACAATGTCAACCTGGGAATATGTGATTTCGTCTGTGTTTGACGGTTCCGCGCGAAGATAAAAGATATATCTGTTTCCCGATTTTCCAGTGATAATCAGGTTTGTATCCGACCCCTGGTTGGCGGCAATTGGCGAAATAAACATTGTTCTGTCACCCTGGGTTGTATTTATTTCAAATTGTCCTTGGTCACCAACGACGGCGTCCGCAATTTGTTCACCCTGGGGCAAAGACACCATTGTAACCATCCCGTTGCGCAACTTTAACGGCAATACTGCACCTGTTGACCATGCCAATTGTGCGTATCCTGGCTTTATACTGCCACTTGCCATATTTGCGGTCGGGTTATCCCATGCCGATTGAATGCCGTACGCATCGTTGCCATATGCCGGCATTGCCAATATCGCCATCAAGCAAAACAAAGATACATTTAATCCAAGTGCATTTATAAATGTCATACTAAACCTTCCCATTTCTTTCTTTTTTTTATTTTATTCAAAACGCCGTATCAAGTGGGTCGCCCGGTCCATCAATAACGGTGTATTCGGTTACTTGCAATCCCAGCGGATTGTCGATACGTTCGGCCCATTTTATTTGTGCGTTATTTTCGTCTTTGATTCTTAATTTGATTGTATAATCTTTTTGTGTTGCCTGTCCAGTGGTATTATCAGTACAAAAATAAGTAAACTTTACTTGGTACGCATCATCTGCGGCAAAATAAAGCGGGTCGTGCTTAAAGAATACCAAACATTCGAAATTAAGGTCTGTGGCCCCACTGATGACTTCGTTAATCATTTTTGTGTTCAGTGCCTTGGCATATACATCCTGCGATGAAGTTTTTCGAACGATGCCGCTTTCGGCGTTCCATTTGCCCAACATTTTCGCCGGATTTGAAAAGAATTCATTTCTGTACTTTATATATTCACGCACGAACGCCGTCTTGTACATATCAAGATTTTCATTGTTTGGCGTCATGGATTCCAGTTGTACAACCTGGTCATCACGAATTTCGGTGGTAAGAAAAAATATTTGTGGCCGTTGCAGCGGGAACATTCTGTACAGTGTTGTGAACAAAACCCCCAGCACAACCAGTGCACTTGCCAACACAAAGACAAGCGTTCTTGACAGCAAAACTGGTGGTTCTATGCGTTTTTGCACGATTTCCTCTCCCTTGATTAAGATGATTGTAGAAAAAAATACGCGACATATGCAAGAAAAAATTTGCAAATTCAAAACGGTAAATAAAAGTATGTAAAAATGTCCTTGCGGAAAAAAGTGAAAAATATTATAATATTTCCGCTTGATTTTTTGTAAAGGTGTGCTATCCTGTCGCCGACTGTGTAATGGTATACATTGCGTCAGGTATGGTCACAGGGGCATAGTTCAACGGTAGAATATCGGTCTCCAAAACCGCGGATGAGGGTTCGATTCCTTCTGCCCCTGCCA
>JAGBGA010000023.1 GCA_017936185.1 Alphaproteobacteria bacterium
TCATTCGTTGCATTCACCCATTAAAATCGCGACGTCCGGTTATATGCGTTGGCAACATATTGGCGGGCGGTGTCGGCAAGACCCCAATCGTACGCGCAATTGCGAATTATTTTGGTTCACCGGTTGTAATGCGTGGCTATAAAAAAAGTGCCGCCACTGGCAATATTGGTGACGAAGCCACAATGTTATCACGCACCGGCCTTGCGGTACATGTTGGCGACCGAAAAAGCAACATAACCCTTTTGAACAAGCAAGACGACCCAACCCCAATAATAATGGACGATGGCCTGCAAAACCCATCAATCAAAAAAGATGTTTCAATAATTGTCTTTGACCAGGGCTTGGGCTTTGGTAATGGCTTGATGTTACCGGCCGGCCCATTACGCGTCCCCAAAAGCCACACCAAGAAAGCCGACGCAATAATCATCATAAAAAACAAAAAACCAAAAAAGAACTTTGTTTTACCCACAGACAAGCCGGTATTTTACGCCCACAATCAAACAACATCACCATATGATGAAGACACAAAACTGGTTGCGTTTGCCGGAATTGGATACCCCAAGAAATTTTTCAATTCATTAAAAAACGTTGTTGCACGTCGTGCTTTTGCCGACCATTATCAATACACCGCCGAAGACCTTGAAAAATTATTTGCATTGGCGGACAAAAAAGGGGCAAAATTAATAACCACTGAAAAAGACTGGGTCCGATTACCATTGGAAATTCGTGACAAAATAAAATACGCCCGTCTTGACACAGTTATAGACAACGCATTCTATGATTGGATAAAGGAGAAAATCAAATGCCAACATTGAAAAAACAAGTTAAATTTTCTGGTGTCGGAATACATTCTGGCGCCCCTGTCGAATTAACGGTAAAGCCGTCTAAAAAGCCTGGGATTTTTTTCAAACGCACCGACATTCCCGACGCCGAACCGATTCCTGCAACATATGACAACGTTGGCGAAACCAAGATGCGCAACACAACCATTGGCCAAACCAACGGCGCCCACGTTCAAACCATTGAACACTTGATGGCGGCATTATTTTTAATGGGCGTTGACAGTGCAATAATTGAAATAAACGGCCAAGAAACCCCAATCATGGACGGCAGTGCATCTGAATTCATATCTGGCTTTGAATCTGTGGGCGTTACACCGGGCAAGATAAAGCGCATTGTTGTAAAACGCGAAATCGTTGCATTTGCACGCGATTTATTACGTGAATTACCCGCCCTTACCCGTTTCAAGATTTGGTTTTTCAACAAAATTTCTGGTCGTAAAAACAACGGTTTTGTAAAGTTATCACCAAACGCCGGCACGTCGCTTGACATAACGGCCACCTTGATTTATCCCGAAAAAATCATTGGTCATCAAACATACAAATATTCCTTTAACGGCACCAAGAAGTCCGTCACAGAATTCATCAAAAACATATCACGCGCCCGCACATTTGGAAAATATTCCGAATGGGAATACTTAAAAAAGCGCGGCATGGGCCGCGGCGCGAACCAAGGCAATGTAATCGCATTAAACGACGCCGGTGACGGCACATTAAACAAGACCATTTGGCCCGACGAATTTGTTCGCCACAAAATTATCGACGCCGTTGGTGACATGTTTACCAGTGGCGGCATGATATGCGGCAACCTTGAATCTTATAAAGGCAGTCACGCATTAAACAACATCGTCTTGAAAAAGTTATTCAGCGACCCTTCAAATTATGATATAATTGATGGTGAATAAACCAAAGGCGATAAATATGAAAAAGATTTTTGCATTATTATTTGTCACACTGTCACTTGTTGCATGCAGTGGCATGATAAAAAACGAAAATGGCAGTCAATACTTGGTTCAACTTGACGCCGAACCGATTGGTTGCACATTCTTGTACAAACTTGAATCCGAAGTATCTGTATACGATTCCGACGACGCCCGTCGCTATCTTGAAAACCGTATTGTCGACCAAGGTCGCACCGGCAACGCATATTGGATTACCAGCCAGCGCACCAAACCAAACGAATGGGTAATATTCGGCCCAGAACGTGCATTTGTATTGGTTGCGAACGTATACGACTGTCCACATCCAAACAGTGTCCGCACCGCACGCGACGGGGGCAGTGCAACGGTTTCTGTACCAACAATACCGGTACAGTGTACATACGGCACATGCAATTAAAAATCCCCCGTTTGGGGGATTTTTTTATTTAATCTTCTGCTGTACTGTGAACCTGTTTGCCGGCACAAATGGGAAATACAAATCTTTGAAAATATTTGTTGAATTCATATACTTTATACTTTTCAACGCACGTTCAAGCCCCTTTTGCGCTTCACGTCGTACATATCCATATTTACTGTAAAGATTTTGCATATGATTCCACAAGAATCGTGAATACAACAAATACCCCGAATTATCACGTCTGTTCTTTACCATGAACGCTTCGGCATCTTCAACCAAACCATCTTGCATACGCACATCAAAGTTAAAATATTTTTTTGGATTTTTCTGAATTTCTTTAACACGTTCTATATTTTTTAAAACCATTTCATATTCTTCCTTATCACATGCATACTTTGCTTGACGTGTCAAGAATAATATCACTTCATCAAAAAACTTTGTTAACGTTGCATCATAGTCTGTCATTACAATTCCTCCACTGTTTTTATTTGCTTAATCCAAATTTTTCCAACATTTGACGTCCCTGCAAAACCTTGGCCCTGTTCTGTGCAATTGTCGCATTTTCCGGCAAATACCATGTAAACACAAACTTGTTTGGTGATACTTTTTCCACCTTTTGTTCGCTTAACCTGTTATATGCACTGCGATATTTTTTGATTTTCACACGACTTTTTGTTGATTCTTGTGCTTTTTCCAAAACCTTTAAAATCGAACAATATTCACGAATCACCAGGTTATTACCACTGATTAAATTCCAAAAATCACGCGCCGCAAGACGTGCCCCTGCCATACTAAATTCATACTTTATCATTTTTTACTCCTGTTTAGCTTACACACAATAATATAGACAAAACAACCAAAAAGTCAACTGTTATTGTATAAAAAAGTTGAAAATTCATATTTTTGGGTATACCCTGTACCTGATTAACAAAAAATACAGGGCAAAAATCATGAAAATTCGCAACATTGCAATTATTGCGCACGTTGACCATGGCAAAACAACCTTGGTTGATAATATGTTAAAGCAAGCCGGCACATTCCGCGACAACGAACGCATCGACGAACGCGTAATGGACAGTGGTGATATCGAACGCGAACGCGGCATTACAATTTCTGCAAAACCCACATCAATTCAGTGGGGTGAATACAAAATCAACATTGTTGACACACCTGGGCACGCCGATTTTGGTGGCGAAGTTGAACGTATCTTGTCCATGGTTGACGGTGTTGTCTTGCTGGTGGACAGTTCCGAAGGCCCCCTTCCCCAGACAAAATTTGTATTATCCAAGGCTTTAAAACTGGGGCTTCGTCCGATTGTATGCATAAACAAAATCGACCGTTCTGATGCGCGCCCTGATGAAGTATTATCAGAAACATTTGATTTATTTGATAAACTTGGTGCGACCGATTCCCAACTTGACTTTCCGTACCTTTATTCTGTTGGTCGCGATGGTTGGGCGGTTCGCGATTTGAATGACGAACGCAAAGATTTAACCCCGCTGTTTCAATTGATTGTTGACCATGTACCGGCGCCCGACTGTAACGGCACCCGTTGCCAATTGGACGCACCGTTCAAGATGTTGGCCACAACACTTGAAGCCGACCCATACGTTGGTCGAATTCTGACGGGGAAAATTGAATCTGGCACTGTTCGTGTTGGCCAATCTGTCAAGGCAATTAACCGCAATGGCGAATTTATTGAAAACGCCAAAATCACAAAAATCATTGAACATCGTGGTGTTGAAAAAGTATCACGCGACACCGCATCTGCGGGTGACATTGTGGTTGTCGCTGGTTTTTCCAAGGCCACTGTGGCTGACACGCTTTGCGACCCATCGGTTACCGAACCAATTCCTGCGATGCCAATTGACCCACCAACCCTGACAATGACATTCTTTGTTAATACATCGCCATTGGCGGGTAAATCAGGCAAGAAATTAACATCACGCATGATTGGCGAACGCCTTTTCAAAGAAGCCGAAACAAACATCGCACTTCGCGTTGAACAAAGCGAAAATAACGAAGCGTTCGAAGTATCCGGTCGTGGAGAATTACAATTGGGTATTTTAATTGAAACAATGCGTCGTGAAGGCTTTGAATTATCCGTATCACGTCCGCGCGTTGTAATGCACACCAATGAAAATGGCGAACGCTTTGAACCGATTGAAGACGTTGTCATTGACGTTGACGATGAATTCAGTGGTGTTGTCATTGAAAAAATGACCAAGCGCAAGGCCACAATTACAGAAATGAAGGCATCTGGCGCCGGCAAGACCCGCATTGTATTTTCTGCGCCATCACGTGGTTTAATTGGATATTTATCTGAATTCCGCACCGACACACGTGGCACTGGCATAATGAATCGCGTTTTTGCCGAATACGCCCCATATCGCGGTGCAATCCAACAATATCGCCCGGGTGTTTTGGTTTCCATGGAAAAAGGCAGTGCCGCAACATACGCCCTGTTTAATCTTCAGCCACGCGGCACACTGTTCATCGACCCACAAACCGAAGTATATTCGGGTATGATTATCGGCGAACACAGCAAAGAAAATGATTTAGAAGTAAACCCGGTCAAAGGCAAAGAATTAACCAACATGCGTTCTGTTACCGCCGATGAAAAGTTATTCTTGGCCCCACCGCGTCGCATATCTTTGGAAGAAGCCCTGTCATACATCTTGGACGACGAATTGGTCGAAGTTACCCCCGATACAATCCGTCTTCGCAAACGTGAACTTGACAGCAACACGCGCAAAAAATTAAAAAAAGCACGTTGAAGAATAACATAAAAACACGCCTTTTCTGGCGTGTTCTTTTTGGTTATAAAGTCATGTATTGCAAAACAATAATAAAACATGTACATTATATGATATGAAAGACAAAAAAAATAAGACAACGCGCCTATTTCTGTTTGCGGGTTATAACGCAAAGGGTGCCATTGATGCCGCATTGGTATATTACATAAATTCCCTTGCGCAATTTGGTGACATAATATTGGTAATGGATTCAGACTGTCCAAAATCCGAATTAAAAAA
>JAGBGA010000024.1 GCA_017936185.1 Alphaproteobacteria bacterium
GGTGTCGGTCGCAGAACGTACACGTGAAATCGGTATACGCAAAGCAATTGGCGCACGTGAACGTATGATTATTATTCAATTCTTGTCGGAATCTGTGTTAATTTCTTTTATCGGGTCGATGATTGGACTGATTATCGGGGTTGGACTGTCCCAAGGGGTCGGACGTTTTGTGTTGGGGTATAATGTGCCGTTCAGTATATGGCCGGTAATTTTATCGGTATCGGTTGCCATTATTGTCGGATTGTCTTCGGGGGTTATGCCGGCGATGAAGGCCGCAAAACTGAACCCAATTGACAGTTTGCGATATGAATAAAAATCACCGGCATTTGCCGGTGTTTTTATTGTTTTTTTTCTTTATTTGAACGCGCGTTGTTCAGGCGTAACTGGCCACATGCAGAACCAATGTCGGTGCCACGTTCGCGACGTATGCGGGTGTGAATTCCGTTCTTTATCAATATATCTTGAAAACGATGAACCGCATTGCCAGATGGGGATGCAAAATCACGTTCGTCAACCGCATTCCATGGAATTAAATTTACCATGCAATTTTTTCCACGTAATAATTCTGTTAATTGTTCGGCATGTTCGGGCGTCGCATTGTAAAGAACCAAATCGCCATTTTCAGAACGCTTGCCCAAAAGAATATATTCAATCATTAATTGGCGGTTGTGATTGTCGGTAAATCGCCATGCCACATCAAGCACTTCGCTGATTTTATACTTGTTATTAATTGGCATGACCGTCGAACGCAATTCGTCGGTCGGTGCATGCAATGATATTGCCAGGTTTATTGGACGCCCCCATTCAATTAAACGTTCAATCCCAGGCACAATCCCGCATGTCGAAACCGTAATGCGACGCCAACCAATGCCCATTTCAGAATTCGCACGTTCAATAAAGTTTATATCGTTTTCTGTGTTCTGTAATGGTTCGCCCGTTCCCATAATAACAATGTGCGATACATCGCCATTGTTTGCGTCGCCGTTTGGACGTATAGACTTTTCAGACGTGTTATCTGATCGCAATTCCCATTGGGCAATCAAAACTTGGGCAAAAATTTCGTTGGCGGTTAAATTACGTTTTAAGCCCAATAATGTACTGGCACAAAAACGACAACCCATGGCACAGCCGGCTTGGGAACTGACACAAACACTGTTGCCGTATGTGGTGCGCATTAACACACATTCAATTTGTTCGCCGTCATTCAGTTCAAGTAAAAATTTTGTTGTTTCACCATCACGTGATTCAAGTTTTCTTATTATGCGTACCGGTAATGTATATGCCATACCATCAAGGTCGCGACGCAATGTGTCGGGTATGTTTTTCATAGATGCAAAATCCGGCGCACCACGATTTAGCCATTCGCGAATTTGCTTGGCACGAAACTTTGGTTGCCCCATGCCAAGAACATATTGTTCCAATTGTGAATCTGTGAAATTAAAAAGTATTGGCTTTGTCATAACTTGTATCTGTCGTCGTTGATTACAATAACCGCTTTGCGGCGAAGTTGTTTTAATTGTTGGTCGGCCATGAACATGGCTTGCTTGTACATTGTGTTTTGCTTGATTATATCATCAAGATTTTTATATTCATCGGTCTTTTTGGAATTGCATACCAACAAAACAGAACCATCTTGACGACGTGACCATGTCAATTCAGGTAACGATGCAACGCGTTCGCGAATGTCGGGCGATAATTCGTATTGCATCGCCGTAAACTTTTGCGGAACGCCACCAAATGATTCAGCCATCTTCATTGCACCATCACACGATTTTGGACGTGTCAATTTTTCCGCAATGTCGGCCGGTATATCTGTTAATCGAATAATCGTCATTTCAATCGGAAGACCATGTTCACGTGCCAATGCATTTTTTTCCGCTGCGATATCTTCACGTGTTGTGTCAACCGTTGGCAATACAGTACGCGCAACAATAATTTGCCACGCAATATCTGCACGAAGGGCATTGCGCGCCATTTCACGTTCAGATGCACTTAAATCATCGCCAAGATTCATTTTCTTTAATTCAGAATCAATGGTTTTGTCGTCTGGGATAACGTTAAAGTTTGATGCGTATGATAATTTTACATTGTCATCAATAATGTTTTGAAGTGCAACACGACGATTGTCGGTTGATGTCTTGCCTTGGCGGTTCATCAACTTTGTTCGCGCAGTGATGTCGGTATCTGTTATCGGGGTACCGTTAACCGTCGCAACAACCGTCGCACCATAGACCGGCGTCAGTAAAAACGCCGATAAAATTACAAACACACTTTTTAATGTTTTCATTTCCCTTTCCTTTTTAATACTGTTGCCCATTAATGGCCATACCAAATCTGAATTGGAATGTGGTGTTACCAATATAATCTTCTTTGGCCGCGTTATCACGACGATATTGAATAGATAAATAATAACAAGGATGATTATAAAACAAACCACCGGTGTGACGCTGAAACGCTTCAACTTCAATGTTATACACCGCGTTCCAACGCAGTGCCCAACGATTGGTTAATTGAATGCCGGCACCAATAATCGCTTCGTTAATATCTGTGTTTTCAAGCAGGTTTGTACCCAGATTCTGGGACCATATGTGACCAACATTAATAAAGTTACGCGATGAACCAATATAGGCAGATGTTTCCAAATGATGAAGCGATAAATCATCTTGGTTTAGACGAAAACGTGATGCGATGTTTATGCCACGCCCACTGTTAAAACCAATGCGGCCAACATAATCAGATAAACCATTGTGAAAACCACTGTTTAAATCAACGTCTGGGCGCTTGGTAAAATCGTATGATTGACCAAGAAAAACTTCGACATTGCGACCATTGTCGTTAAACGCGGCCCAGCGCACACCATAGTCAGCATATGTGCCATTTTCCCAAAGGTCGTATCCGGAAAAACGACTGTTTGAAAAAAGTGCAGAATCGGTCAAAATTGTACCCGCAGAATCATTGTTTAATGCAAATTCTTCGGCGTCCATGTGACGCATTACAGTTATACGGGCACGCGGTTCAATTATTTGTGTCCAATTGTTTGTGGGCTTGAATAATGGTAACCCCCATTCAAGATAACCACTTGGCAAAAAGCGATTCTTGAATCCAGAATACATATCACCATCAACCATTTGCGTGTTGTTAAAATGGTATAAATCATATCGGGCAGATAAACTGGCCGTTAATCGGTTGCCACCCCACAGTGTCCATGGCGTGGTCAAGCGGGCGTCGCCAATCATACGCTGGGACGATGTGCCGTCACCAGATATCCCCAAAACATCCATGCCAAATGTCGCATACGTTTCACCAAATAATGGCGCCGTTTGATGTACCGCGCGAATGTTTGGTAATATGTTACCATCCGGCGCAGAATGACGCCCGGTACTTTTACGTAATTCTTGGAATATATGCGCGTCGGCAACAACATAACTGCTTTGCCCAAATAATTCCAATTTGGCACCAGAATCAAGATATGGTTGGTCGTTGTAAAATCCGTACTTTTGCAAATAAGTCTTGTCCGATGTACGTTCAAGAAATATTGTCGCACGTGCGTATTCACCCAATTCAATTACATCATCGTTAAATATGTGCCAACGATTTTCACCCGCACGATTGTGCGTAAACGAACCGCGCGTTCTGTATTCAGAATGCGGTGCATTCAAACGGTGTTCGATTTGAAACAACGGATTTTCTTGGGTCAAATATGACAAAGTTACCGTCATATCATGCGTTTCAGATAACGATATATAGACGGGTACGTTTATCTGGGTGCCCATCTTGTTCGTAGATGCAAAGTCAGGCATTAAAAACCCGGTCTTGTATTTTACCCCAGGGTCCGGCATTTCAAAGTACGGCCACCATAAAACAGGTATGTCGTATGTGCGTAATACAGGACTGTAGAACTTTAACATACGCGATTCCATGTCGTGAATAATCTTGTACGTTGTGATTTTCCATGCGTCACCATATGCATCGCAATCGTCACATGCCGTAAAAGTCGCATGACGCGCAATCGTCAAATCACCGCGACGCGTGATGTTGTCGGATTCAACGTATACATGATTACCCAACCACATTTTTATTTCTTGGCCGGATAATTCTTCGCCTTTTTGCGTGATGTATGAATCAACAAGTGTCATACGTTGGCCAGATTTGTTAACAATTTCTGTGTCGCCGGTTGTCTTGATTGTTTCAGATTTTACGTCGTATTCAATCTTGTCCGCGGTAATTGTTTTGGGCTCTTCAAAACCAATTGACAATCCATGCGCAGACGTTGCACAAAATAATGTTAATAAAAACGCGTTTAATTTCTTCATTTCTTGGCCAATACCGTCAATATAATACATAACAATAAAACAAGTGATGCCGATAATATCGCAAAACCAGTCAAACTGCCAATCATATTAGTCGCAGACATATACAACGCCATAACCGCCGCCATCGCCGCAACCGCAACAATTGGGGCAAAACTGGTCCGGCGACGAAGTAAACTTGAACGCAATAAAATCGTTGCACATAATGCCGCCAAAATAAGGTTCATTAATGGACTTAAGAAACGGTTACATAATTCTGATAATATCATCTTGTGCTGCTTTTTAGTTGCCGCGTCAAACGCAACACGTATCAAGTCGGCCGTCGGAATGCGACGTACACGAAAAGAATTGTTGCCTTCTTTGTCGACAACGTTCAAGTCCATATCAAACGTTTCAAATGTCCCGGTTACCATTTGGTCGCCACTGGCCTGTAATGAACCATTTAACATAACCAATGAAAGACCACGTATGGTCGAAACCAATTTACCTTTTTCGGCAAAAATCATACTTGGGCTGTCTTGGTCGCGCATGTCAGATAACATAACCTGGCCCAGGTCATACCCAGAAACTTTATCAACATAAACAACCAAACCGTCGGATATTTCTGTAAATGCACTTTCTTGCAATTTCATGTGCGCCATGCCGTATTGCAAGTTCCACTGGGTATCATAAAATAATGCCTGGGTGCGCGGAACAATAAATATGTTCAACACCAAGTTTAAAACAGTTAACACAACACCAATAAACAACGCAGGACGCGCAATCTGAAGCGGCGATAAACCAGACGCCGCCATTACCGTTATTTCGTTATCAGATATCAATTTGTTGTATACAAATATAACCGCAATAAAACATACAAACGGAACAATAATCGATGCAATAAACGGTATCATTAATGATGTAAGACCAAGAAAACTGCCCAAATCAATGCCGTATTTTAATAAAAACTTCATCATCGACATGATTTGCATCATCCATGCCAATCCCGTTAATATCAACAGCAACATTATAAAAATTGCCACCAATTGACGTAAAAAATATCGGTTTAATATCTTCATGTTGTCCAGTATAAAGCATAACTTTACGCTTTTCAAGGCATAGATACACACAAAAACATCCCCAATGATGGGGATTTATTTTCGGTTTTTTCGAAATTCTTCAAGCGACACAACACGCCCAGGATCAGGAACGGTGTCTGGCTTTTCTTCCAATGGTAATTCCATATCGTTGTCCGCAGACGAAGGTGTGCTTTTTGTTTGAAACGACAACATAAAATCAACCGACGGGTCTTTGAATTCGACCAATGATGAAAACGGAACGCGTATAAAGAACGGACGGCCATCAAATGTTAATTGAACGCCAAATTCTTTGTCCGATACATGAAGGTTGTTATACGAATACTGCAAAACAATCGTCATTAAATCAGGATAACGTATGCGCAAGAAATCCGGCAAAACAACGCCACTGTCACGTGTGCGAAACGTTATATAAAAATGTGTACCATCGCCCAGCCCATTAAATTGTGCATGAACAAGGGCGTCCTTGACAACAGACTTTAATGCGTTGTCCAACAATGTTTGATAATCAATACGTGCCATGTCTTTATTACTCCGCACATACTATAGAATTTATTTCCCCATTTTGGCAAGCAACAAATACAGCATCAGGTACATCTTGAAAAATATTCGCATCAAGACCGGTTGCCCAAACCTGGGCATGTGCATTGCCCAGTTCACGAAAAAGATTTGCACGCGCGTTGGTGTCAAGGTGCGCGGCCGCTTCGTCCAATAATATTAAACAATTGCGACCGGTCTTGGTATGAACCAATTTTGCATGCGCCAATATCAAATCAATCAATACAGATTTTTGTTGGCCGGTACTGGTCAAATATGCCGGTAAATTTAATTCATTATTAAATACACCGAAATCTGATTTATGGGGGCCGTCAATGACCATCTTGTCACCAACAAGTGTTCGGTTTTGTGATAAATATTCCAAATATCTTCGTTCGGCATCGCCCGCAGATATGCCGTCAATTAACATCTTTTCAATCATACCAGATACAGATACCGCACAACGCGATAAAAAATAATTTATTTCACCGGCGTATTGAATTCGTGCCACAGATATCGCAACCGCAACACCCGCAATTTGCGCGTCAAGCGCGTTTAACCAATGCGTATCCGAACAAGACTTTAACGCAAACGCGCGTTCACTTAACAGTCGGGCAAGGCGCGCCGTACGACCCGCGTGCGTGGAATCAAAACTGGTAGCAAGGCGGTCAAAAAACGACCGACGTTCAGATGCACTGTCAACAAACAAGCGGTCTTCACGTGGGGTCAACCATACAATTCGCATATGCTTTGCCAAATCTGATAAAGGCGCATTGTCGCCATCAATCTTGGCACGACGGTTTGCGTCGCCACCGGTATAGTTTACATTTATTTGTGTTTCGTCTGATAATTCGGCAAAAACACTGAATCCGCCACAGCCACCAAAACGCGCAATATCACACATGCCAACGCCGCGCATGCCACGTTCCCCAGATAACATTGATACCGCTTCAAGTATTGCGGTTTTGCCCGCACCATTTGGGCCGGTAATTATAATGTTGCGATGACCGCCGGTTGTAATGCGACACATCGGATGATTTCGAAAATCTGTTATGCTTAGGCTGCTTATCATAAAAGCAATCATACAAAATAAAAAAAACACCCGCAAGGGGTGTTTTTATCGACGACCGCCGCCCATTGGACCGCGCATTGGATTCGGCCCAGACGATGTCTTGGCCGCCCCAGAACCAACACGACCCGTTACAATAACATCGCCAACTTGAAGTTCATCAGAAATAACTTCGGTTTCGGTGGCGGTGGAAAGACCTTTGGTAAATGGAATGACAATCAATTCATCATCACGCAATACAACCAAATGAGTTTTGGGGGTTGCACCGTTTGAATCGTCAAGTATCCCATCAAATGAACGCACCAAGAATGCAGAATTTGATGCACGCCATACATTTTCACGTTCTGATATTATAATCGTTACAAAGGCCGTCATGCCCGGCATTAAACGTAAATCAGAATTATCAACATCAATAACAACCGTATAAACAACAACGTTTGATGTTGTGGTTGGTGATAAACGAATTTGACGAACAACACCATTAAATGTTTCGGTCGGATATGCATCAACCGTAAAGGTAACAGGTTGACCTTCTTTGATTACGCCAATGTCCGCTTCGGATACAGATGTTTCAATTTGCATTTTTGTTAAGTCTTCGGCAATTTCAAACAAGTCGGGCGTTTGGAATGACGCTGCAACAGTTTGACCAACGTCAACCTTGCGCGAGATGACTGTACCATCAACCGGTGATGTTATTGTCGCATAGCCAAGATTGGTTACCGCGCGGTCATATGTTGATTGCGCACGCTTGACCGACTGTTCGGATTGTTCATATGCCGTCAAAGATTGTTCCATTTCCGCACGTGATATAAAGCCTTCGTCATAAAGCATTTTGTTGCGTTCGTATTCGTTCTTGGCAAAGTTGCGTTGGGAAATCGCACTGTCAAGTGATGCCTTGGATTCATCGACCGATGCCTGTAATACCGATGGTTCGATGGTTAACAAAACATCACCTTTTTTTACCTTGGTATTAAAGTCAACGTATAAATTATCAATCGTACCAGATACCTGGGAACCAACGTTTACAGTGTTTACAGGTTGAATTTCACCGGTGGCACTGACAACCTGGCGAAGGTCGCCACGCGTTATACGAACCGTTGCGTATTCCATTTTGTCCGCACCGGCGCCAACAAATATTAACTTTATGGCAACCAATATTGCAAGACCCAATAATATCCACCACTTTCTGTGCCAGACAAAGCGCCATATGCGACGCATAAATGATGGACGGGGTTGTTTTGGGGTTGATTGAACAACAGTTGTTGTTTTTTTATTCGTTTTCTTCATTGGTTACACCTTGTTCCATTTCTGATTTTATTTCACCGACCGCCAATGCAACCGCGGCACGTTTGGTAAACAATTCATATCGGGCGGCGTTGTGTTGGCGTTCTGCGGAAACAAGTTCAGATTGCGCCGTTTGCCAATCAAGCATTGTCGCACGACCAACACGATACATACCGGCCGTTACGCGTTCACTTTCGGTGGCCGATTTTAATAATGTTTCTGTTTGTTTTAATACCGTTTGGGCGGTCTTGTAATTCTGGTATGCGGTAAAAATGTCAAGTGACGCATTGTCGTTTGTGTATTTTTCTTGTTCGATGGCGCGTTCATAGTTTGCCTGGGCGGCACGCGCGTTGTATAAATTTGCAAAGCCTGCAAAAAGTGGCATTGATGCACGAATGCCAATGCTGCCACTGACGTTATCAGAACCGGCACCAAATGTTTCAGATGGTGTGTCGTTCCATGATAATGAACCAGACGCAGATATAGATGGCAGGTTACTTAAAAAAACACTGTTCCGGCGATGCCATGCGGCGTCTTTGTTTGCCATTGCACGCAAAAGGTCGGGGCGTGTCTTTTTGGCTTGTTCAAACAATTCATCCAATGTCTTGGTTTCAGATGGCGCCATTATTTCTGCCGGTAAATCTGCAATTAATATGTCTTGGTCGGCCGGAAATGACAGTTTACTTAACAATGCGCCTTTGGCAATTTCGCGATTGTTCTTGGCACGTTCAAGGTCAAGATCGCGACTGGCCAATGTGGTGTCGGCTTTTAAAACATCGGCACGTGCAACAGCGCCCGCTTTGAATTTTTTATTTGCAGTGTCACGCGCGGTTTGTGCGACTGTACGCAACATTTCCGCAGACTTTACGTCGGCGTCGGCGTTTAATAATGCATAGTATGAACCAATTATGCCGTATATATAATTTTGAACCGTTTCGTCGTAATCAAAACCAGTGGCACGCCATGATGCAGATAACTGATTCAAATCTGATAAACGCTTGCCAAAGTCAAATAACAAATACGATGCCGACAAAGATGCGCCATATGACCAATCACCCCATTGTTCGTTGCGATATGGTAATGATGCGTTTGCGCCGATATTAATACTTGTCAAATAATCGGAATAGCCCGCATTCTTGGAAAGGCGCGCCGATTCGTACGTCAAATATGACGCCGCCGTTTGCGGATTGCGACAAAGACCCAAATCTATGACCTGGGGCAGGTTAAGACGTTCACTTGGTACGGTTGTGCGCGTCATACAATCGTCAGATGCAAATGCATAAAATGGTAATGTGCAAAAAAGAATAAATGACAGTTTTTTCATTAAAAATTCTCTCTCGGGTTAATATTCTTTTAAATTATACTATTTTTATGTTGAAATACAATTTTTTTTTGCTTAATATGCATCTGCAAGTTAGGGCCTGGTGGCAGAGTGGTTATGCAGAGGACTGCAAATCCTTGGATGCCGGTTCGATTCCGACCCAGGCCTCCACAAATAAAAAAAGCACCCGTTTTGGGTGTTTTTTTTATTGGCGTGGGGCGGAATTGAACCGCAGGTTTTTTTACCATTCAATTGGTGAAATTCCATTTTTTTCCAAATATTCATTTGCACGACTGAAATGGCGGTTGCCAAAAAAACCACGATACGCAGAAAGCGGTGACGGATGTGCACTTTTAAGGATTAAATTCCGTTCGGGATTTACAAATGCGGCTTTCTTTTGGGCGTATCCACCCCACAACATATAAACGATATTTTCACGTGTTGATACGGCACGAATTACCGCGTTTGTGAATTCTTCCCATCCGCGTCCCGCGTGCGATGCCGCCGCATGTGCACGTACGGTCAAGGTACTGTTTAACAACAATACACCTTGGCGGGCCCAATGTGTCAAATCACCATGGGTTACAGATTTCCGCCCAAGGTCGGTTTCGATTTCTTTATATATATTCTGAAGTGACGGCGGATATGGCGTTGGCGGTAAAACAGAAAAACAAAGACCATGCGCTTGGCCCGGTTCGTGGTATGGGTCTTGGCCAATAATTACAACCTTTACTTCATTTAATGGGCAAAGGTTAAATGCGTTGAATATATTCTTGGGTTCAGGGTATACCGCGTTGCCAGACATATATTCAGAACGCACAAAATCAGTTAATTTAATAAAATATTCTTTATCAAATTCGTGGCTTAATGCGTTCTTCCAAGATTCTTGTATTTTTACATTCATGGTTTTATTAATCCTTGTTGACATGCCTTCCATAAAACAACGTCGATGTACCCGCGTGGTAAATTTGTTTCATGAACCAAGTGCGCAAACATTTTATCACATATGGCCTTGGTTTCATCAGATAAATTTCCATTGTTAATTGGCAATTTTTTATTTGAAAATTTACACCCAAGGCGCTGAATCCATATGTCGTATTTTACAATGTCTTCGCCCAGGTTTCGCGCCAAGTGATTCGCAGTTATTTTACCAATATGTGGCAAGTTCCACAGGTATTTTAACTTTTCATCAAGTGTTATCAGGCGATAATATTCATCACGAATTTTTTGCCGATTTTCCCATATTTTACAAACCGCAGAAATCTTGTTTTTGTTGTTAAAGATTTGAATTAATGTATCGAAAGTTGTATCGGCAAAACACAAAGAATCCATAATCTTTTTATGAATCTTTTTGGCGGTTTGCTGGGAAAAACCGCCCGCCAATATCACATAAATGCAATGTGATGCAAATTCATCGGGGGAATATATTTTTCGATTTTGCAGGTTTTCAAGAATTTCATCAAATGTTTGGGCGTCACTGTCAAGGCCGGCGCTGCGTAATTGATTGTCCAATGAATAAAACCACTTTGACGAAAATTCAATCATTATGCCGCCCGACCGTATGAATGGTTATATGAAAGCAAGCGTTTTTCTTCAAGTGCTTTTTCATCTTCTTTTTGCTTGCCCATATCAAGAACGTTTTTTATACCCTTGTCGTAACCGTCTTTTTCTTTGTTGCCTGCATCAAGTTTTGCCAGTTGCGCATTCAAAGCTTTTAAACGACGATGCTTGTACCCATCTTGGGCCGATGAACGATTCGAAGAATTTGATTTGAATAAATCGTCTTCAATATTTTTTATTTCACGTAAAATTCTGTCACGTTTTGCCATATTGTCACCCCCATTACCAACTATATAGATATTTTTTTAATTATTTCAATATCGACCCCGGTCATTTGTGTTTACAAAATTTGAACGATAACATGGCAATTGTTCAACTATATTACCGTTTTTGTCTTGGACATATACATGTTCAAATTTGTAATAATCGTTACCATCAAAAAATAAAAAGTTATAGTTTCCGCCTGTTAACAGACATGAACACAACTCTATTTTCCCAGTTGCAAAGACAGGATTATCAAGTCTGAAATTTTTATATGCATTCATATCGCCCAATGAAAAATTTAAATGATAATTATTTATACTTTTTGGATGCGAATGTCCATGCGCAACAATATCTGTACCGTTCTTTGGTGATTTATTTATAAATTCTTGCAAATCGGGCACAAGACTTGAAAAGTCCGCTTCTGTACCACTAAGTCCAGATGAACCCGCAACAACTTTGTCAAAATACACAACTTGGTCTTCATTTTTGCCACATAATAAAAATGGGATTTCAATTCTTTCTTCTGTGGTTAATTCTTGTATTAAATCTAAGACCTGTTTGACTTCTTTGGATATAACAACCGCACTGCCACGTGGCATATTTGGCAGTTTTTTGTTATCAATTGGGGAATTTTCACCAAAACGATTATCCAACAGGCGACTTTTATTTTTTAAATCAATTTGTGCGCGTTTGAAAGGATTCACTTTTTAGCCTTTTGAACAATGGTGCAGAATAATCTGCACCATTTTTTATTAAACATCCAAATTTGCGTCCAACGCGTTTTCAACAATAAAGTCACGACGTGGTTCAACAACATCACCCATTAACATTGAAACAACTTCGTCGGCTTTGGCCGCATCATCAATTTTAACCTGGAACAAAGAACGATGATTTGGGTCCATCGTTGTTTCCCATAATTGTTCTGCGTTCATTTCACCAAGACCCTTGTATCGTTGAATCTTTAATCCGGTTTTCGCATATTCAAATGCCGTATCAAGTAACTTTAACGCACCCCAGATTTTTTGATTCTTGGTCTTGACGCGAAGTGTGGTTGGTTTGCTGAACGTTTCAATCAATTCGTCGCGACCATCCATTTTGTGCCAACTGCGCACTTCCATGCCGTTTAATTTTTCACGTGGCAAGATGTATGTTTCACGAACACTGCGCAATGTACGTGTTATTTCAATGCCTGCATCCGTCCCAGATACATGCCAACCACGTTCGAATTCAAGTTCTTGGGCATCAAGCATTTTTTGAACATTTTCAAAAACAGATGCGCTTTCGTTTTCAAACGCACCGTTCAAGGCAAGCGCTTCGACAAAACGAAGTGGAACAATGTGATTCAATGGCTGTAACGCGTTGCGCATATCAAGAACCAATCCCAATAAACGCTTTAAATCTGCACCGGATACCTGGACACCGCTTGCGGTTTCAATCATACCGTCGGTTGCCAATTGTTCCATCAAGTAATCATCCATTTCGCGTTCGTTTTGAAGATAAATCTGTTGCTTGCCACGTGTTACACCGTAAAGTGGTGGCTTTGCAACATAGATGTATCCGCGTTCAATTGCCGCCGGCATGTGACGGTAAAAGAACGTCATTAACAACGTCTGAATATGTTGACCGTCAACGTCCGCGTCGGTCATGATAATTACTTTGTGATAACGCATCTTTTCAATATCAAAGTCGTCTTTGCCAATGCCGGCGCCCATTGTTGTAATCAAAGCACCAATTGTATCCGACCCCAACATTTTATCAAAACGTACGCGTTCAACATTCAAAATCTTACCGCGAAGTGGCAAGATTGCCTGGGTCTTGCGGTCGCGACCTTGTTTCGCAGTACCACCCGCCGAATCCCCTTCTACAATAAATAATTCGCATTTCGCCGGGTCACGTTCAGAACAACCCGCCAATTTACCAGGCAAGCCACCCAATTCTGGCCCCGTCTTTTTGCGCGACAATTCACGCGCTTTGCGTGCCGCTTCACGCGCAGTGGCGGCTTCGATAATCTTGTCAATAATCGTTTTTGCAATTGCCGGGTTTTCGTCCAAAAATTCATAAAGCAATTCTGATACTGTACTTTCAACAATTGGACGAACTTCACTTGATACCAATTTATCCTTGGTCTGGGAACCAAATTTTGGGTCTGGGATTTTTACACTGACAATACTGGTCAAGCCTTCGCGGAAATCTTCACCCGATAAATTAATGTCTTTCTTGGTGCCTTTTTCGCCAATATATTTATTAATCGCACGTGTCAAACCGGCACGAAAACCCGCCAAGTGTGTTCCACCATCGCGGTTTGGAATGTTGTTCGTAAAGCAAAGCGATGTTTCTGTATACGCCGTTGTCCATTGAAGAACAATTTCAATATATGTATCATCAATTTGCTTTATCATCTGAATTGGGTCGCGATTCAATAATTCTTTGGATTTATCCAAATATGTTGCAAAACCTTTCAGACCATCAACACTGTGGAATTCACGTTCTTTTGTTTCGCCACCACGCAAATCTTGTAAAATAATTTTTACGTTCGCATTTAAAAATGACTGTTCACGCAACCATGTTTCCAATGTATCAAAGCTGAATTCTGTACCGGTAAATGTTTCAGATGATGGTAAAAAGCTGACTTCGGTTCCATGTTCAATACCCGATTTGTTTTCTGTAATTTGAACGTCCGTTGTCGGAACACCGTCGGCAAATGCCATAAATGCTTGCTTGTCACCACGCCAAACTTTTACTTCCAACCACTTTGACAATGCGTTTACAACCGATACACCAACACCATGCAAACCACCAGATACCTTGTACGCGCCGCTGCCTTCGTTATCAAATTTACCGCCGGCGTGCAATTCGCACATAATCAATTCAAGCGCACTGCGCCCTGTGTCATGATTAATATCAAACGGCATACCACGACCGTTGTCGCGGATTGTAACACTGCCATCTGGGTTTAAAGATACATAAACCGTATCCGCATAGCCCGCCATCGCTTCGTCAATCGAGTTATTGACAACTTCGTAAATCATGTGGTGAAGACCACTGCCACCTTCGCCAACGTCACCAATGTACATCCCAGGGCGTTTTTTGACCGCTTCCAGTCCTTTTAACACCTTAATCGAGTCGCCTGTGTATTCATTATTAACTGCCATATGATATTCCTTTCTTTTTTCTAGGCAAACAATAGCAATTTCTGGTATAATTATCAAGAAAAAAGGATAAAATTAATGGATCAAATCCCAAGCAAACGTTTTAGCAAGTCTGACCTTTTGACGCCAAAACAAGTCGCCAAGGAAACCAATGAAGACGAAGAACTTGTTATGCGCGCAATGAAGATTGCGTACCTTAATCGCGCGGTCATTATGATAAAAGTAAGCACAACAACCGCCGCACGACCATTGGTCATAAGACCAAAATATTCGCACCTTGGGGCAGATGCATCACGTTACAGATTACGTTCCGATGGAATTGATGAATTTAAAAAAGTAATCGAAAAATTAAAACAAAAAGGCAGATAAAATGAAATTTAAACTTTTGTATTTTGGTGATATATTAATCAACCCAAAAAAACGGGCACAGCATATTGCAGATATTCGTATGCAGTTTCATCCACAGTTAAAAAAACTGGTCGAACACAGCCCTTGGAATAACTTGACACAATATATGGTACCAAACCCGACAAAAAGCCCGGTAACAACAAAACATGTGGGCGGAATTGACTGGAACCCAATTATTACACCAAATTTAAAGTTAATCGCAGAACTTGATATTCAAATGTTACACCCAGAAATCGTCGGTGTGCCACGAAGCGATATCGATAATCGTGTCAAGACAATACTTGATGGGTTACGCTGTCCGCAAAATGAACATGAAATTGGTGCAAATACGCCACGCGATATTGGCCCGATTTATACCCTTCTTGATGACGACCATTTGATAACGAAACTTTCTGTTAATACAAGTCACTTGCTTGATTCGGGAATGTTTGATGAAAATATTGTTCGTACCCCAGATTCAATATTTATGTTAATCGACGTAAATGTGCGCGTCGCCGAAGGAACGTTGGAAAACCTGCCGTTTATGGTATAAGTAAAAACCGCCAAAACGGCGGTTTTTTTTATTTGCGCAAGCCCAATTTTTTAATCAAGTTTTCATAATCTTCTGGATTACGTTTCTTGATATAGGCCAACAACTTTTTACGACGGTTAACCATCAACAACAAACCACGTTTTGAATGATTGTCTTTGTGGTTCGCCTTCATGTGTTCTGTCAAGTTGCGAATGCGTTCTGTTAAAACAGCAACCTGGGATTCAACAGAACCACCGTTATCTTTGTCAGATATTTTATATTCCTGAATCAATTCAGATTTTTTTGCTTTTGTAACGGACATTGTCTTTTTCCTTGTTTTTTTATATTGTTCGTTTCGGATGTAACCGATGGTCATTAACCGTACCAATTCCAATGAACGTGTCACCGGTAAAAATACGATACAAACCGTCCGCCACATCAACCCCAATAAAGCCACCGTTTTTATAAAATTCGGCGTCTTTATCGCGCAGATTCAGAACCGGAATGTCCCCCAGTCCATAATCCACAGGTTTCAGATTTTCACCAAAACCACCGGTATTATTAAACATTTTTTCCAGAAAATCAAGTTTTACCGCATCTTTTATATCAAAACCATTCGTTCGTGTGCGACGTATCATATCAACCGTCGCAAGTGTCCCACATGCCTTTGCAATGTCACGCGCAACACTGCGTACGTATGTGCCACGACTGCACAACATGCGAAAATGCCACGATTTGTCGCGTATACCCAAGAATTCAAGTTCGTAAATTTCAACCGTACGGGACGGCATTTCAATATCTTGGTTTTGGCGCGCCAATTCGTGTGCACGACGACCATTAACGTGTACCGCCGAATAAATCGGGGGCGTTTGCTTTACCATACCAATAAATTGGGGCAGGGCGGATTTAACCATGTCAATCGTTGGAATTATATCATTGCGGGCAATGTTGCGTCCTGTGATGTCAAGCGTGTCTGTTTCAAAACCAAAAACACACGAAAACAAGTATTCTTTGATGTGCGGGTTTGCGTCTTCGACAAATGGTATCATCTTGGTTGCATCGCCAATCGCAATCGGTAACACACCCGTCGCCATGGGGTCAAGTGTACCAATGTGTCCAAACTTTTTTGTCCCCAGCATGCGCGCAATGCGACCGCCCGCCGTTCGTGAAAACAGCCCGGAATCTTTGTCTAATATAATCCATCCAGATGTCATGTACGTTATCCAAATAAATTTAACTGGGGCGATGCGACGGTGGAATCAGATAAACAATTCTTCTTTTTAGGTGCTGGGGTTGGCTTTGGCGCACATTCAGAACTTACATAAACCGGTTCGTTCGATTCCAGCGCACACAACACACATTCCGCACGCGAAACCACAGACGCCGGCATACCCGCCATCTTTGCAACCTGGATACCATATGAACGATTGGCAACCCCAGGTACAATTTTATGCATAAATACAATTTCATTGTTATGTTCACGCACATCAATCGTTAAACAACACGCATGTCCCAAGCCACCATTCGATACCAAGGCCGTTAATTCGTGATAATGGGTCGCAAATAATGTGCGCGACTTTAATCCATCAAGGTATTCTAATACCGCTTGGGCAATTGCCATACCATCATATGTTGCAGTACCACGACCGATTTCATCAAAAATTATAAACGAATTTTGTGTCGCACGATTTAATATGTTTGCCGTTTCGGACATTTCAACCATAAAGGTCGATTGACCCGCCGCCAAATTATCAGATGCACCAACGCGACTGAACAACTGGTCACAAATACCAATCGTGGCAGATGACGCCGGTACATACGACCCCAAATGCGCCAAAACAACAATTATCGCGTTCTGGCGAAGGTATGTCGATTTACCCGCCATATTCGGACCAGTCAACAATGCAATTGACTTGGTATTCAAGTTGCAATCGTTTTTGACGAAATTATCACCACGTGTACGCAACACAGATTCAATCACAGGATGACGACCACCAACAACATCAAACGCACAATCGTCGGTCATTATTGGACGGGTCCATGAATACTTGTCCGCAACAGACGCCAATGATATCCATACGTCGGCGTCCGCCAACAAGTCGGCCGATGATAATAAATCTTGGGATACATTACGAATATCTTGGATAAAATTGGTTATTATTTCTTCTTCAATGGCAGATGCTTTTTCCGCCGCACTGCGAACATCATTATCAAGGTCAATTAAACGCGATGTTGTAAAACGCATGTTGCCAGACATCGTTTGACGATGGATAAAGCCACTGTCGGGTTTTAACATCACATCGGCGCGTGCAGATGGCACTTCGATAAAATACCCAAGGATATTATTATATTTTATCTTTAGTGTATTTATGCCTGTCTTGGATATATATTCAGATTGCAAGGACGCAATCGTTTCACGCGCACCGTTTGATAATTCACGCATGTTATCAAGTGCAATACTGTACCCATCACGTATTACACCACCATCACGAAAGAATGTCGGCAATTCGTCCGATAATGCACGTGTTAACTTTGACGTTAAATCATCATGTGTCTTTATCGATTCAAAGCGTGGCCCAAAACCCGCATCAAGACGACGATGTAATATCTGGGCACGTGGAAGACACATTAAAAAATTCAATACATGACGCATGTCACGCGGTGTGCCACGACCCGATGTTAAACGTGATAATGAACGACCAACGTCGGGCATATCAGATAAAACATCCGATACCATTGCCGTAACATCAGGATTCAATATAAAATGCGATATATGACGTTGGCGCGATATTATTTCTTGGGCGTCAGACGATAAATTACGCATGTATGCGCGCAACTTGCGCGCGCCGGCGGCCGTTCGTGTTTCGTCCAAAACATCAATCAAACATACGCCACCGTCATTTATTGGTGCATCGATTTCAAGACTGCGCCAGGTGGCCGAATCAATTAATAATTGACGACCCGATTTAAATGTATATGGTGCACGAAATGTTACGGTTGAGTCACGCTGGGTATTAAATAAATAACCGGCCAGTAAACATATTGCACCGTCGTCGTCTTGGACAACATCAGACGCATCAACCGCACCACCAAATACACGCGATACAACAATGTCAATATCGGTGCGATGATATAACTTTTCATACACAGGGGTCGATTTGAATATTTCGCGCAATTTCAATATATTCTTTTCTTCGGCGGTGGAAAACGGAAATATAACTTCGGCCGGGTTAATGCGAACCAAGTCATCAATAACATCGGATGTTTGACCAACAAAAAATTCGCCCGTTGATATATCACAACCGGCAATATCATAATTACCACCACCAATCGGTGATACAGCAACCAAAAAATTCGAATTCTTGGGGGTTAATAAATTTTCATCTGTCAATGTACCCGGGGTTAGTACACGAACAACCTTGCGTTCAATATATTTGTGACCGCGGGCTTTGGCCTGGGCCGGGGTTTCCATTTGTTCAACCAAGGCGACCTTGTACCCCGCACGAACCAAGCGACCAAAATAGTTATCAGACGCATGCCATGGAATACCACACATCGGAATTGATGCGCCATCACCATCGGTGCCACGCGCCGTTAATACCAAACCAAGTACAGAACTGATTATTCGGGCGTCTTCAAAAAAAGATTCATAAAAATCACCCAAACGAAACATTAATAATGCGTCTGGGTTTTCAGACTTCATATCAACATACTGTTGCATGACCGGGGTTAATTTACTTTTTTCCGCCACGATATAATCCATTTATTTAATTTTAATTCAAATTTAGGCACCGACTTTTAAAGTTTCGATTTTTAATTCGGCTTCTTTTAATAATTGTTCACAGTATGCTTTTAATTTTATACCTTGTTCATATGCCGCAACAGAATCCGCCAATGGCATTTCGCCAGATTCCATTTTTTTTACCAATTCCATTAATTGCTT
The DNA here is from genome assembly GCA_017936185.1 of Alphaproteobacteria bacterium. Lineage (GTDB taxonomy): Bacteria > Pseudomonadota > Alphaproteobacteria > Rs-D84 > Rs-D84 > Enterousia. The sequence goes on from JAGBGA010000024.1 coordinate 19,433, forward strand.
GTACGCGTCTTCAAATGATAATTTTTTGTCATCCATGTTAAACCCCTTGATATTTTTATTGTGGTTTTACAATACAAAATTAATTAATGTTTTTCAATTAAAAATACCGGCAAATGCCGGCATTTTTTATCGGTCACGAATTTTTGCGTTACACTTGTTTTCAACCGCGTTTATCACAGATGTCTGTAATTCCAAAAGCGCGGTATCAGACATATTATCCGTCGGTTGTATCGTTATGGTAAACGCAATCGATTTGTTGCCATCATTCATATCAAATGCGTCAAAGACAACCGCGTCTGTTATGCGACCATCCACACAGCGTGCAACCGATGTTAATTTTTCCGCCGGTGTATCCGCGTCAACAATAAACGCAAAATCACGCGTTATTGGTTGAAAATCTGATAAAACCGGTTGCTTTGCACGACGCGTGTTTGGCAAATTCGTAATATCATCAACAATTGCAATAACAACGTTTGTTTTAATACGTAATGCACGCGCAACAGATGGATGTAATTCACCAAATTCTGCAATTTTCTTTTTGCCTTGATATAACGCACCATAACGGAACGGATGTGCCCAACGTGGTGCATTTTCAGATGATACAGTAAAGCGTTGACCCGCCATTAATGCGATTAAGTCTGCCTTGATATCATAGATATCAACATCACGATTGCGATGTGTCCAATGTTTTGGCGATGTAACGCCGGTACGAACAATACACAATGACGTTTCTTGGGCACATGGCGCATCACCTTTGAAGACAGTGCCAACTTCGAATAAATTCACGTTTGGATATCCGCGCTTTTCATTATTCGAAACCGCCGTCAATAAACCAAACAGTAAACCATTGCGCACCGTATTTAAATCAGATGTTATCGGATTTGCAATATTGATATTCGGACGGTCAGATAACAAAACTTCGACCGCGCTGTTACCAAAGCCAAACGAACGACATTCATTCAAACCACGCGATGATAACAGTTTCTTGATATCAAATTCATGCGTATTGTGTGGCTTGGCCGTTCCGGTCGTATGTTCAGATGTTGTTTCAATCTTGTCATAGCCATATATACGCAATAAATCCGCAATTATTGTTTCGGGAATTTCAACATCAACACGTGCAGTGCGCGGCGTTACAGTCCATGAATTTTTTCCAACTTCGACCGTATAACCCAATGAAAGTAATATTTCACGCTGGGTTTCAGACGGTATGTCAATACCGGTCTTTTTCGCGAACATGTCCGGTGTATATTTTATTTTAACACGCGATACATCATCCGAACCGGCCGCAAATGTACCAACAATTTTACCACCACATGTGTCCATAATTATCTTGGCCGCACGCATTGCCGCAACACCCGTAATTGTCGGGTCAATGCCACGTTCATAACGATATGATGCGTCGGTTGATATACCCAATCTTTTCGCAGATTTGCGAACCGATACAGGGTCGAAATATGCGCTTTCCAATATGATGTTTTTGGTTTCGTTTGTTGTAGAACCACGCGCGCCACCAATCACACCCGCCAACGCCAAAATACCAGAATTGTCCGATATAACCATATCTGTATCAACCAATTCATGTTCGTTACCAAACAAGTCTGTGAACTTTTCATGTGGATGCGCCATACGCACGATAATATCGCCATCAATTTCGTCTGCGTCAAAACAGTGCATTGGTTGCGCCATGTCGTAACAGATATAGTTCGTTGCGTCAACCGGTGCATTTTTCGGATTAATACCAATCGCCGCCAAACGCGATGCAATTTTCTTGTCACTTGGGCGAACGGTAATATCATTAATTTCAATCAATTTATATGTACGACATTTGTCTGTCTTTAATATAACACTGCGTTTGCCAGAAACAGATTTAAATTCATCATCTTTTGGTTCAATGTATTTACCAATTCCCGCCGCCGATAAATCGCGCGCAATGCCACGAACCGATAAATAGTCCGGACGATTTGGGGTAATACCCGCATCAAATACAGTCTTGGTTTCCAATACTGGCGAACCAATAACTGTATCATTTGGTAATTCAATAATACCACTGTGGTCTTCGTTTATACCCAATTCACGCCCAGAACACATCATACCATCGGATAACACACCACGCAATTTACCAGACTGAATTTCATGACCGTCGATAACACAACCGGGCGTCGCCAATGCAGATATTAATCCAACACGTGCATTTGGCGCACCACACACAACTTGGCGCAGTGTGCCGGTACCATCATCGACCATTAATACATGAAGATGGTCACTGTTTTCATGTGGTTTACATTCAACAATACGTGCCGCAATCGGTGCAATCGGGGATACGACATCTTCAACTTCCAGTCCAATACGGGTCAATGTATCGGCAATTGCATCTGTACTTGAATTTGTTTCCAAATATTCTTGTAACCAATCATATGTCCATTTCATTTCTTATTCCCCCATTTTAGAAACCAGCCGATTTTAACCAACGTACATCACTGTCATAAAACTGACGAATGTCGTTTAATCCGTATTTTAACATTGCCAATCTGTCCCAACCAAAACCAAATGCAAAGCCTTGGTATACATCTGGGTCAATGTTACAGTTGCGTAAAACATTCGGATGAACCATTCCGGCACCCATGATTTCAAGCCATTTGCCACCTTGCCATTTCATGTCAATTTCAATCGATGGGTCTGTGAATGGAAAGAAAGATGGACGAATGCGTAATTCAACATTGTCAATTCCAAAAAAGCGCGATAAAAATGCACGAACGTCACCAATCAAATCAGATATTGTTATGTTTTTATCAATATATAATCCTTCGATTTGATGGAACATAGGACTGTGTGTTGCGTCCATTTCTTTGCGATATGTTGAACCAATACCAAACATTTTAATTGGTACACCATCCATTTCCATCGCGCGAATTTGAATCGCAGATGTCTGGGTACGTAAAACATTGCCGTTTGGTAAAAAGAAAGTATCTTGCATATCACGCGCAGGATGATGGGCCGGCGTATTTAATGCAGTAAAATTATGCCAATCATCTTCGACTTCGGGACCTGTGTACATTGTGTAACCAAACGATTCCAAAATTTCAGATATTTCCGATAAACTTTGTGTCAAAGGATGTAATGTGCCACGATTTTCAGGCATTGGATTTAACGACACATCCAACTTTTGTTTTTCAAGCGACGCCATCAAAACCGCATTTTCAATTTCCGATTGACGTGTTTTGAACAATTCACGCAATTGGGCGTTTTCACAATTTAACGCCGCGCGGGCATCGTTATCAAGATTCTTCATTTCTTTTAAACGTGCCGTCATTGTGCCGTTTTTACCAAAGGTCGCAGTATAAAGCGCCTGTAATTCTTCCAGTGTGTTTATGTTTTTTATTTGTTCTTGCATAATTGTTACCCTGTATAAATTAAAAAGCCGTCAATTGACGGCTTTTATTATTACAAAACAGATACCCCGCCGACAAGGTATTATTTACTTTCGGCGTTGATAAATCGTTTCGCAGTGTCAACCAATTTGACAAAGTTTGCGTCGCCCGCATATGCCATTTCGGCCAAAACCTTGCGGTCAAGGGCAACACCAGCTTTTTTCAAGCCATTCATAAATTGGCTGTAAGTCATACCATTCGCGCGTACAGCGGCATTGATA
>JAGBGA010000025.1 GCA_017936185.1 Alphaproteobacteria bacterium
GCCTGGTAGAGTACTTGCATGGGGTGCAAGGGGTCGCAAGTTCGAATCTTGTCACCCCGACCATACAAATTCAAATCGGCCATTGTGCCGATTTTAATTTTTATCAGTGGGTATAACAGTTCGGTACTTTGCATTGCATTGTGCAACAGATTTATATATTTTTTTTGTTGACAGTTATAATCTTTGTGGGATAATTCGCGCATGATTAATGATGGTGATAAATTTTCGGGTGTTGATTTAATCAAGGCAATTGATGAAATTACGTCCTTTGATACGCGTTCTTATGTTGTGCCAAATCGTGCCCAGTATGATATAACGCATATGACCCCGACGCGTTTTTCGAAAATTGCGGTTAATTGGTTTGATGTTGCGTCAAGTGCAGGGGCGCTTGATACCCAATTGCGTGAAAAACATTTTCGTACAACGTATCGTTTTGCCCATGACTACAGGATACCGGGCTTTACGCATGAAAAAATTGTGTCGGACGCGTATAAATTGGACTATTTTTACAGGTTGGCGACGAATGGACCGTTGAAAATCAAGGGCAATCCAGATGACTTTGCGCGTATATTGGATGATGCTGCGCGCGTGTCGTATTATTTTGCACAGTATATTTGGGCCTTTAACCCAGATGCCCGATTCGATTATGCGAAAAGACTTCATCCGGAATATAATTGGGGACATGTGTTGGCGTTCCTTTTGGGGGTGGGGTATCGGTTCCATCCAAAAGATGTTTATCAATTTGTTATGCGGCATAATGACCCAAGTTTATCCAAAGAACAATTAATATCGGAATTTGATGGGCAACTTGAATTTAAGAAATGGTGTTTGGATAATTATGGGGTTGATACAGGATGCTTGGTATTATGTCCGGAACATCAAGAAAAATTACGGAAAATTTTAACCAAAACAGATACGCCTTATTTGGTTCAGCTGTTTGACAAGTATGTGCGCCGACGCTAGTTTTCAGTGTTACAATTTTTTTCAATCATGTCTGAAATGTGTATAGATTGTGCGTATGTGCGTGCCGATGGTACGGCGCATGGGTCGCAATCACGAAGGATTTGACCGGGGTGGCAAATGTATCCGACGTCTTGGCAAAGACCGTATGTGCGTGTGGTTATTGGTTGATTCATATAATTCATGGCAATTTCCCAGTATTTTTGTGGAACTTGCTTTGGGTCATATGCCCACATTTGATTTACGGTGTTTATTGTGCGCTGGACACAGGGGTCGGAACTGGTCATGTGTGTGGTGTTTAACGTTACGTTGTTTTCGGGGGCTGAATTGACGCGGTGTATCATTATCCACGCAATTATGCAAATGCATAATCCAACCACCAGAAACAGCAATATGTAATGCGCAATTGTAAAAGAATTTATGTTTGTTTTGAACTTTTTTGCCATGTGTGTGCCCCCGTTGATGTAAAGTTTACCAAAGATTTATTGGTTGAAATACAGGTACTTTTCCCCAGGAAAATATTGCAAATTGTAAAAAAATAATGTATCATTGTTCGGGTAAAAACCAAAGGAGAATGCCAAATGTTTGTAACAGAAAAATTAAAGACATTCTCGTGGGTAAATGTTGGAAATCCTGATCATGAAGACTTTGAAAAGTTACAGGTAAAGTACAAAATTGACGAAGATACTATATCAGATATTTTGGACCCAGATGAACAGCCAAGGTTGGAAGTCGAAGATGATTACAAGGTTATAATTGTACGCTTTCCAATTATTAATCGTGAAAATGATACACTTTGGCATACGGAACCGTTGTCGATTATTTTGTCGGCGAATCGGGTTATTACGGTGTGTCGAAAAAGATGCGATTTGTTGGATAAAATAAAAAAATCTGAAAAAACGTCACGTGAAGAATTTATTTTAAATATTATGTACTATATCGCCGAATCGTATCTTCGCATGTTAAAGGAATTGAACAAGCGGGTATTGGCGTCAAAGCGTGTTCTTCAAGAACGTATTCGTAAAAAAGAATTGATGGATTTGTTGGAAGTTGAAAACAGCTATACACTTTATATGGCGGGCATTCGTGGTAATGTGGCGGTGTTGGATAAATTGGAAAAGATGCGTGGCTTTGTAAAAACGGACGAAGCGGTGGAATTGGCCGAAGATGCGCGAATCGAATTGGGCCAGGCCACAGAAGTCGTTACATCGTACAGCAAAATGTTAAAGTCAATCAAAGAAACGTTCGAAAGTGTGATTAATATGGATTCGAATACAAATATTAATCGGTTGACGATGTGGAATATTATACTTGTTGTGCCAACGGTAATTGTTGGGTATTACGGTATGAATATGAAGTTGCCATTTGCCGAATATGAAGATACGGCATTGGTTATATTTATCTTTATAATGGTAATGTTGATGGTGTTTGCGGTGTTTGGTGCGGTACGCCGGCGAATTGTATAAAAAAACCTTTGCATAAAATTTAAAAATATAATATGATTGATGTGTCATGGTGTATTGCCATGATGGGGTGTGATGACCCTTGCATTAGCGTCGGAATAAAGACCTGGGGCGCGTGCTGTGCGCTTTTTTTATTCTGATGAAAAGTAACTCCTGACCCAATGGTCAGGGGGGGTGCGAATAAATTGAATAAGCGGCA
>JAGBGA010000026.1 GCA_017936185.1 Alphaproteobacteria bacterium
ACCCCATTTTCATTCAAATAATCTGTTAACTGTTCGGCCATTTTTTTGGTCAGTGTCGTCACCAACACCCGCCCCGAAACCGATTTAATTGTTGCCAACAAATCATCAACTTGGTGTTGTGTTGGTCTGACATCACATATCGGGTCAAGCAACCCTGTTGGTCGTATAACTTGTTCCGACACCACCCCGCCCGACTGATTTAATTCCCATTCCGCAGGCGTCGCCGAAACAAAAATTGTTTGTGGACGCAACCCATCCCATTCTTCGAATGTCAACGGCCGGTTATCAACACATGCCGGCAATCTGAAACCATACTGTGACAATGTTTCTTTACGTGCGCGGTCACCGCGACTCATTGCGCCAATTTGCGGTACAGTCACATGACTTTCATCGATAAACAAAATTGCATCACGTGGTAAATATTCAAACAACGTTGGCGGCGGTTGCCCGGGCAAGCGGCCCGATAAATACCGCGAATAATTTTCCACCCCACGACATGTACCTGTACTTTCCATCATTTCGATATCAAAGTTCACCCGTTCACGCAAACGTTGTTCTTCGATATACTTCATATTTTCATGGAAATATTCCAACCGTTCTTTCAAGTCTGCACGAATTTGATTCAATGCCTGTAACACACTTGGCATTGGGGTCGCATAGTGCGTATTTGGATAAACCACAATTCGGTCAATTTTTTGCAACTTTGCCCCGGTCAGCGTATCAAATTCCCATATTTCTTCAATTTCATCCCCCCAGAAAGATATTTTCCACCCGCGGTCTTGTGCATGTGATGGGAACAAATCAAGTGTATCCCCCGCACCCGGAACGTACCACGTTCAAACGCCGTATCATTACGTTTATATTGAATATCAACCAACGCGCGCATTACATCCCGCATTGAAATCATATCCCCAGAATTCAACACCAACTTCATTCCGGCATACTGTTCGGGTGACCCCATCCCATATATTGAAGACACACTTGACACCACCACAACATCACGCTCTTCCAGCATTGCACGCGTTGCACTGTGTCGCATCCGGTCAAGTTGTTCATTAATCGACGCATCTTTATCAATATAAGTATCTGTGGTTGGCATATACGCTTCGGGTTGATAATAATCATAGTACGACACAAAATATTCCACATGATTTCTTGGGAAAAAAGACTTCATTTCTGTATACAATTGCGCAGCCAATATTTTATTTGGCGCCATAATCAGTGCCGGTCGTCCCAACTGTGCAATAACATTTGCCATTGTGAATGTTTTTCCAGACCCGGTTACCCCCAATAAAACCTGGGATTTTTTTCCATCATTGACCCCGGCGACCAATTCTGAAATTGCGCTTGGCTGGTCGCCCATTGGTTTATATTCACTTTCAAGATAAAATTCTGCACGTTTCATTTTTTTATTCGCAATTATAAGTATAATCCATTATAATCAAAATACAAGGGAACAAGAGAATGGCATTAAAACCCAAAACCAAACGAAAACTTTATTGGACATTACTGTCAATCTTTGGGGCAATATTATTGTCAATTGTAATCGTGCCACCAATGATAAATTTAAACGGCCTTAAACCCATTGTTGAAAAGTCTGTATACGAACAAACATTGGTACCGGCAAAATTAAATGGCGACATACATTTCAGTCTTGTTGGTGGCGCCACAATTGTTGCCCACGACGTTGTTGTTCCCGATGCCAAGATTGGTTCTGTATTGTTTTCAATACCATTTCGCAGTTTTTTTGATATCAAGAATGCCAAGCTTAACGGGCCGGTTGTTGTATATGACGCCGAAATTGTTGTTGAAAAATTAAAACCTGCAATGTTCAATCACAACATTGAATTATACAACAGTAATATTTACTTTGCCGGCCACAAATTTCACATTATTCGGGCCGACTTTACCAACGGTGAATTTCATGGCACAATACGTACCGACGAACATAAATACGAAGTTGAATTTGCCGGCAACACATTTTACATTCGCAATCGCAACAACAACCTTGAAATTGTTGGTCACATGACACCCGACGGTTCTGTATATGGTAACATATCACTTGAAACGACGCACATAAATGAATGGTTTGGTTTTTCCGAACCCCAAATTGATAACATTATAAAAATGACATCTGACTTTGAATGGAACGGCGCCCCCGGTTATACATTCAAGAATATAAATGCAGACAACTTTTCGGGCAACATAACCGTACATCCAAACGGCGACCGCGACATCCAATTGGTATCCGACAACCTGGAATTCGACTTTTCATTTTTATTAAATCCGAAAAAAATATTGCACCGCACAAATCTTAACCTTGACTTGTATGGGAAATTAAAGTTCGACAACCAAACATTTAATCACCTTCGTGTTAATATAATCAGCAACCAAGACAAAGTCCAAATCAATGATATTATTGCCGACGACATCAAAATAACCGGTGGCACAATCACCGATAAAGGCGCCGAAAACATCACACTTGAAATTCCATTTGACGGCATAACTGCAACATGTCTGTTTTCTGGGACGGCCGACAAATGGCAATGTTCAAAATTCAAGTATGGCAATTTATCTGGTTCTTTGTTTGTTACCGGCGATAAATATAACATGTTTGTTGAATCCGACGCACCAATGCCAACCGACCAAGAATTAATAAAAATTGTAAATCGATTTGGCACACATGGTGTTATCAGGTTCCGCTTTTCCAACATGGCGGGAACATATACCATCGACCAAAACAAAATCACCCCATCATACACATTTGCCAAAGATAAAACATTAAAGTGGCTGAATACAAACATACCATTTTTACCAAAATTCATGTTAACTGATTCTGGTGATTACTATTGGGACCAAGGCATGTTAACATTCACGCCATATAATAATCAGTGGAAATTATCGACATACGAAAATTACTTTCACATATCCGGCACCAGTTTCAAGACATGGTTTCCAAACATTGACCTGCAATCTGTAAATGACGATAAATATACGATATCGGGCTTTTGGGATGGTGACAAGATTTCAAATTTAAAAATAAACATATCCGGCCACGAATTCACCGGCAGTGCATCTGGCAAAAACATAACATTACACACCGACACATTTGTTATCGGCCAATTCTTGAACCAAGAATTTTTCAACAACTATGACCAAATGGAATTTCTTGCCAACGCACCGATATTAATACCATTTACATTACCTGTAAACATTGCACTTTCCGCGAACAAGTTAATATATGACAACACAGAATACATGAATTTTGTGTACACACTTCGTCCCAACGTTCAAACATTTTCCATCACTGATTCATCACGCGGCAACCTCTTGGCGACGATTGAAAAGTCTGATAACACATACGACATTTCAATACAATTGAATCGATTTTTAATAAATGGTGAATTGTTATCTGATACAATGCCATTAAACATTCGCGACACATTGATAACCGCAGAAATATCATTAACAACCCATGGTCAAATTGCCCATGATATATACTATAATTTATCTGGCATTATGGATTTAACATTTGACGGTGGATATATACTTGGTATTGGGATTGATGATTTTTATGCATCGGCCGAAAACATAACAACACTTAACGCCGAATATGCATTATCAAACGCACTTGGTGGCGGGGTCAGCAAACTGAAAACCATGCGCATTATTGGCAATTACGAACGTGGCAATTTTATAACAACCGAACCGATACAATTATCACTTCGTCACACAACCGGTATTGGTGGTCTTGGGATACAAGACGGATTAATGACGGCTGAATTTGACTTGACCCTTCGCGGTACGGCACCAACACCTGCAACAATTGAACTGGGCGTATTACCAGACGGCGGGCGCAGTTATTCACTTTCCGCAATCATGCAGGAAATCGACCCTGGCTTTATGCGTGTTTTTGTAAAGACGCGTGATAAATTCTAGAATTTTGTTTCGCGCATAAATTCTTGTTTTGACACAACATGTCCGTCGGCATTCGCATAATAGGTATACTTTCCTATACGCACACAGTGATATCCATTTGCACAGAACCTGATATTTCTTTGTGCGCGCAATAACATTCTGTCTTGGCCAATCAAGTCTGCACATTGCCCAAGGAATATTTTCTTACCCCATCCCCACAAACCATTTGCCCGATATGGCGCATAAAGAATTCCACCGCGTTTTTCCAACCGCGCGATATTATATTGTTGTGAATATAATCTTAATTTGTTTGCTTGATACGGACTAAGCCCCAATAACACCGACAACCGGTCAAGATGTGCATTCATACCAAATTCCTTTTTTTGGAAAAGATTATACACACCCCCGCAATAATACCAACAGGTATGAAATCACACCGCTTTTAAATCAAGCGAACATTGCGTCACCATAATAAACATAATTAATTGAAAGTTTGTTGGTCTGACATGTCCATTTTTTATACTGTGATAATCCGCTTCGCATTCAACCATAAAAACATCACACATATGAAATATTGGAATATTTTGTTTTTGTCTTATTTGTTCAATCTGTTGTCCAATTCGCATTTTGACCCCCATAAAAAAACAAAAACCGCAAATAAAAACAATGCGGTTGGAGGTTAGAAGCTATACTCACAGTAATAGTTCGATGTATTCAATATATTCCATCGACCCTCCAACCAAAGTTGGAGATTTTTTCTTGTCAATCACGACACTGCGAGTCCAAAGGGCTTCTACACCCCACACCAGAAATACCCTGATGCATAAAGATTATAAATTATCAATAACAAAAATTCAAACAATAAAAACCAAATAAACAACATCCCCCAAATGGGGGGATTTTATCATCAGTTCTTTTTGCGAACCTGAATATGTACTTCGCGTAATTGCTGTTCCGTAACATTTGTCGGCGCCCCCAGCATTAAATCCTGGCCACGCTGATTTGTTGGGAATGCAACCACCCCGCGCAGGTTTGGTTCCGCCAACATGATTTGCACCAATCGGTCGATACCAAACGCACATCCACCATGCGGTGGTGCGCCATATTTGAACGCTGTATACATACCGCCGAATTTTTCTTTAACCACATCTTCGCTGTAACCGGTAATTTCAAAACATTTCACCATTACATCTGGGTTAAAGTTACGCAATCCCCCACTGCAAATTTCGGCGCCATTTAACACCATATCAAACTGTGCCGCTTTGATTTCAAGTGGGTTTTTGGTTGATAATTCTTCCAATGTTGCCATTGGGTATGAAAATGGATTATGTGTAAACGCGATACCTGTTGGTGATTCTTCATCTGCTTCAAAGAATGGGAACGATTCAATCCAACAAAGACGAAATTCTTTTGGATTAATCAAGCCCAAATCTTCGCCCAATCTTGTACGCAATTTACCGGCCGCCTTGGCTGCAACATCTGCCTTATCACACACAAAGAACATTGATGAATTATCACCGGCAATTTCACGTAATTTTGCAATACGTGCTTCATCTAATTTCTTGGCAACTGGCCCCTTGGCTTCGTCTGCAAAAACGACATACGCCAATCCACCAAGTCCCAATTCTTTGACTGCAAAATCACCCAATTTATCAAACCAAGAACGTGGTTTATCCGACGAATTTGGTGCTGGAATTGCACGAACGACACATCCATTTTCAATTGCGTTTGCAAATATACCAAAATCAGACCCGCGGAAAATTTCTGTTACATCATGAATAACAATTGGGTTACGCAAATCTGGTTTATCGGACCCATACTTCAACATTGCTTCATCAAATGGAATATGTGGGATTTCTTCTGCGATAATTGCATCTGGGACGAATTCACGAATCATCGCCGGCATTAATTCATTACCGACGGCCTGGACATCTGGCAAATCAACAAAAGACATTTCCATATCCAATTGATAGAATTCCAACAATCTGTCTGCGCGCAAATCTTCATCGCGGAAACAAGGCGCAATTTGGAAATATCTGTCAAAACCCGCAATTTGAAGAATCTGTTTAAATTGCTGTGGCGCCTGTGGCAATGCATAGAACATCCCATGATGATTACGACTTGGCACGATAAAGTCACGTGCACCTTCTG
>JAGBGA010000027.1 GCA_017936185.1 Alphaproteobacteria bacterium
GACCTGTCGTGGAAGCGTGTAAATCACCCACGTGAATTGGTTCATGTTGGCGAAAAGATTCAGGTCAAGGTTATCCAATTCGACCCAGAATCACACCGTATTTCATTGGGTATGAAACAGCTGGAAGAAGATCCATGGGAAACAGCGTCACGTGCATTCAACGTTGGCGATACCGTTTCTGGCAAAGTGTCATCTTTGACAGATTATGGTGCATTCATTGATCTGGGCAATAATATCGAAGGCCTGGTTCACATGTCTGAATTGTCATGGACAAACAAAAATATCCACCCAAGCAAAGTTTTGCAAAACGGCCAGGATATTGACGTTGTTGTTTTGGGTATCGACCAAGACAAACGCCGCATTTCATTGGGTTACAAACAATTGCAACCAAATCCATGGAAGCAGTTTGCTGAAAACCACAATGTTGGCGACGTTGTGACTGGTCCAATCAAGAACACAACAGAATTCGGTTTGTTCGTTGCATTGACACCTGAATTGGACGGTATGGTTCACATTTCTGACTTGTCATGGAACAAACTTGACGAAGAAGAATTGAAAAAATTCGTTCGTGGCCAAGAAGTAACTGCGAAAATTTTGGACATCAACCCAGAAAAAGAACGCGTTACATTGGGCATTAAACAGTTGACTGAAAGTGCTGAAAACAACGCTGCATCTATCAAAAAGGGCGCCGTTGTTTGTGGTACAGTTTCCGAAGTTACACCAGACGAATTGGTTTTGACATTGGCGGGCGACGTACGTGGTATTATCCGTCGTACAGACTTGTCACGTGAAAAGTCCGAACAAGACACCAGCAAATTCAACGTTGGCGACAGCGTCGAAGCATCTGTTGTTTCTGTTGAAGACAACACTGTTAAACTGTCAATCCGCGCATTACAGGTAACATTGGAAAAGCAAGCGGTCAAAGAATTCGCCAACGAAGCAGACAGTGGTTCTGTTTTGGGCGACATTTTGGGCGCTGCAATCGAAAACAGCAAAAAATAATTTGTATATTTATAAATTGTTTCACCGTCTGCCTTGCGCAGGCGGTGTTTTTTATGATATAATGTTTACATGACAGATAAAAAAGAAATCATCGTAATGATGGGTGGTCAAGGGGTCGGCAAAGGCACCTTTTCCAAAATGTTATGTGAACGTCACGATTTTAATCATATCGAAGTTGGCGCCATACTTCGCACTGCGCCGGCCGATTCCGAAATTGCAAAAATAATATCTGTGGGCAACTTGGTACCCGATGAATTACTTTGTGAATTAATGCGCGAAAAAATCACCCCCGACCGCGATATTATACTTGATGGATACCCCCGAAAATTATCCCAAGCAAAATGGTTGGTCGAAAATTACGCCGATAAATTTAACATCCATGTAATTTATTTAAATGTTCCCGAAGAAATTTTAATCGAACGTATAAACAAGCGCATCCGCGACGGTGGTGGTCGTGCCGACGATGCCGACCCGGCGGTAATACGCAATCGTCTTGATAACTTTCGCAAAATAACAATGCCTGCAATTGAATGGTTACGCACTGCACCGGGTATAAAGTTTTCAAATGTAAATGCCGACGGGGCGGTTCGCGATAACTTTTCTGAAATTGTTGCGGCACTTCGGCCATAAAAAAATCCCCAACTGGGGATTTTTATTTACCAACAATAACCATGGCGGTTCGCATGACCGTATCGCCAAACATATATCCGGCCTGCATTTCTTCTGCAATCGTGCCCGATTTTAAATTTGGTCTTTCGACAACCTGGATTGCATTATGATGCATTGGGTTTAATGTTTCACCGACCGACTTTATTTTTGTTATACCAATCTGTTCAAACGCCGATTCCAATGCGCGCGCCATTGTTTTGATACCTTCATCATCTGGTGAAATTTTCATTGCCGCATCCACCGCATCCATCACCGGAAGAATTTTTTCTGCAACCGCCATTGCGCGATTTCGTGCACGCGATTCCGCATCCAATGCGGCACGCCGACGTGTATTTTCCAATTCGGCCGCCATGCGAAGATATTTGTCATTCAATTCCGCCAATTGCATTGCCAGCTTTTCAACGTCTTGCGCAACCGCATCTGATGCTTTTTCTGCGTTACCATTTTCGGCTACATCATCAAGTGACACCGTTTCTATTTTTACATCTTTTTCGTCATTCATACCATATTTCCCATTTTTTTTATACTATATAACTAATTTACACTGGTTATTATAGGTATGAAATCGTCACTTTTCAAGGACGCCCCACCAACCAAAACGCCATCAACATTTGGAATCGACATAATATCGGCGGCATTATTACCCTTGACCGACGCACCATACAAGACCGGCGTTCCGCCCAGCCCCATATCTGATAAAGTCTTTGCAATCAACGTATGCGCTTCGGCAATTTCTGATGCCGTTGGGGTTAACCCTGCCCCAATTGCCCATCGTGGTTCATACGCAATAATAATATTGGAATCCGTATCACTTGGCACAGATTCACGCACCCCAGATTCAATAACAGCCATTGTTTTTCCGGCCTGTTTTTCATCCATTGTTTCACCGACACATATAATTGGCACCAATCCATTTGCCAATGCCATTTCTGCCTTTTGACGCACAGTTGCATTTGTATCACCATGATATTGGCGGCATTCGCTGTGCCCGACAATAACATATTTTGCCCCTGCATCTGCAATCATTTTGGCAGAAACTTCACCTGTAAACGCGCCATGTGTATGTGCACTGACATCCTGGGCACCAATTGCAACAACGTCATTTCCCCCATTCAGCATTGTAAAAGGCACACACAAAATGACCCGATTATTCGTTTCAATTTTTTCCAAACCACACATCATCGCATCAAGAGAATCACGCGTCCCATTCATTTTCCAATTACCTGCAATAATTTTCATTGATATTTCCCCTTTTTTTCATTGCATTTTGTATTTTTCTTTTGCTATGGTAACGCAAAAGGGGAACAAATGCTAGAATATTTAAGAAACGCATCAGAAAAACCAGTTGCAAAAATACTGATTGGAATATTGGCCTTTTCCTTTGTTGGATGGGGCGTGGCCGAATGGATTTTTGGTAATGTTGCCGGCGACAACACACTTGTTCACGTTGGTGGCACCGAAATAACGGCCCAACAATTTAATTCAGAAAAGTCGCGTGAATTGGCGCAATTGACACGTGAAGAACAACGTGACATTTACGCAGACGCCGCCGGTCAACGCGAATTTTCGGAACGCATCTTGGCAAAAATTGCCACCGAACAAATGGCCGAAAATCGCGCACACGACTTGGGCTTTGTGGTCAGTGACAAACGAATCGCACACGAAATTCGTGAATTTCCCGAATTCCAAGTAAACGGTGAATTTTCGACATTTGCGTTTGATTCTGTGTTAAACAATTCTGGATACACCGAATCGCAGTTTGCGAACGTTCTTCGTGGGAATGTTTTACGTTCAATGGTGCTGGGGGCGATGTCTGAACCGGTACCGGTTGCCGAATTCATGGTACGTGCAAATTATAACGCGCGCTATGGCGAACGCGAAATTGAATATGCAACTGTAAAGTATTCTGATTTTTCTGTTGCCAACCCAACAGACGAACAATTATCTGAATATTACGCACAAAATCCAAAAGTTGTACCTGAAACACGTACTGTATCATATATTTTTGTACCCACCGACATGGCCAGTCCGGATAAATACGATGCCGGATATGCGACTGCGGTAAAAATAGAAGACGACATTATCGCCGGCGAACCGATGGACGCAACGGCAAAAAAGCATGATGCAAAATACGTTTCACTTGACGCGTTCAGTCGTGACAATCGCCCGGTTGATAAATTATTAACCGACACAATGGTTGCAAAAATATTTGATATGGATGTTGGCATTGAAAGTGAAATGATTGAAACAAAAGACGGCTTTGTATTCTTGCGCGTTGACAATGTCACCCCATCACATACCGCCGAATTCAATGACATCAAGAACACATTGATATCAGATTGGAAAAAGTCAGAACAAAAAAAGCAAGCATACATTCGTGCCAATGAAATCTTGGTCGATGTAAACGCCGACAAAAAGATGTCTGGCAAATCGGCAACTGTATCACGTGCATCCGGCGCCCCAACCGAAGTATTGGTTGCGTCATTCCGTTCAGATGCCGGTACAAACACAATTGTTTCGGGCGATGATGAATTCTTTGTTTTAAGCATCAAGAAATCAATCGCCCCAAAACAAGACGATAAAAAAATGGACGCATTGCGCCAAGAACTAAAAAACACATCGGACAAAATTATCCAAGAAGATTATAATTCTTTCTTGAAACGTGAATATCCGATAAAAGTTAACGAAAAAGTATACAATCGTTTCTTTGAAGCCCAATAAAAAATCCCCCGAACGGGGGATTTTTTTTATATCAAGATTACATTTTTTCAATATAATCAACATCAATTTCGGTTGTCCGTAAACCACGATCAACTTCACCATACATTTTCACAGTATCGGTTGGTTTAACCGTTTGTCCACGCCAATTATCATCGTCAATTTCAACAGTGATTGCACCGGTCGCATCTTCGAACAAATATTTTTCATCCCCCATACGTTGGACAATATTTCCTTTGACAATAACCGGCACATCGTCACGCATTTCGTTAACTTGTTTGACCGTAACAATTGTTTCGGCCCCACCAACAAAGCCACCTTTTGCGTTAACAGTTGGTTCGGCCGTCGGTGCCGCCTGAACAGGTTCTTGAAATTCTGCGGACGCAGTTCCTGCGACCAAGATTCCCATCAGAACCACAAATGAAATTTTTTTCATATATGCCCCCTTTTGTTTTTTTGTTTAATATACAGGGCAATTATAACACATTCATAACACAATTTGTCCAGGATTATTTTACCACATGCACATCCACTTGCGGGAATGGGAAGTTGATTTTCTTTTTCGGCAACATTTCATATATTTGTTCAATTAAATCAACACTGCTGGAATAAGAATCTTCATACAAAGACCAATACCGTACAGTCAATTCCACCCCACTGTCACCAAGTCTACTGACCACCACCGATGGTTCGGGGTCTTGCAAAACACGCGCATCTTTTTTTAATATACCAAGAATTAGTTTTCGCGCCACATCGACATTATCACCATACGCAATACTCAGATTTAAATCCGAACGCCGCGCACCACCATGTGAAAGGTTTGTAATTTCACCATTCGCCAATGCGCCATTTGGCAAAAATATCACTTGATTATCAAAAGTATGCAATTCGGTTGTAAAAATCATTATCTTTTTCACAACCCCCGATTTCCCAGTTGCCGTTTCAATTGTATCGCCGACCTTGAATGGTTTGAACAGCAATATAACAATACCGCCTGCAAAATTCTGCAACGTTCCAGACAACGCCATACCAACCGCCAAAGAAGCTGCCCCCAAAACCGCCACAATTGATGTCATTTGCACACCAACCGTTGTCAAGCAAATAACAACCACAAAAACTTTGAAAAGAATATTTAAGAAAGACAATAAGAAAGAAGACAACGACGCTTCCAACTTTCGCCTTTCCATTCCACGTCTTATTGATGCCATCAATCGCTTGGTCAACCACAGCCCAACAACCAATACTGTAACAGCGGCCAACAATTTTAATCCAAATGCAACGACCTTTTCACCAAGCGACGACAAAACCGCTTCTAGTGACGTTGTTTCAATTTCAAGTTTTTCTGCAATATTCATTTTATTATACCCTTATTACATGGGGGGCAAACGCCCCCGCAATTACATCGGTATATCTTCACACTTTTCAATTGGCTCATTTGTTGTACATTCTTGATTTTTACTGTTATGGAACCAAGACTTACTTCCCGTTGTTTTACAGCTTTGGGTAATAATCGTCGTACACAAATGACATATACGTGTTTCACGATTAAAGACCGCATTTGTTTCCTTGGTACCAGACGACACATTTGACGAACCACCGCCAAGATAGCCTTCATTTTTAAATGACACACCACCCAATTCCAACACGCCATGTCCACCAACTGTTAAATCTTCGGTATTTAATCCCGAACCAACCTCATAACTGATTGCATATGGTTCGGCCAAGTCGACTTCGGGACTGGTCAAAGTTGCTGCACCTGTTTCGGCCATTTTTTGACACATATATTGCGCAATATCGGCCGACGCATCTTTGGTCGCATCCGCAACCATTTTGTTAAAGCGCGCATTATAGTTATCTTGGGCCTTGCGAAGTGCGGCAACCGCAATTTGCATTTTGACTTGATTCAACAATTTTGGAAAGCGCGCTTTTGTTGCCTGTCCAGATTTACCTGTAATTTGTGACAAGTCGCGCCCATTAACACAGAACTGAATTTCCGGGTCTTGTTCAATCATTGCGATTGTACGATTAATTGTACCGGCAATATTATTCAATTCTTCTTCAATTAACGGAATAATTGTTTCTTTGTCTTCCTCGCGTGAATTTCTTTGACGTACTGTTTCAATATATTCTTGCACGCCGATTTCACCAGGGCTTAACATATTATCGTCATCACGCGCGATATAGTCACTTCCCATCTTGATTGACCCGAATGAAATCATTCCTGTTACGCGATATACATTTCCATTTTTCTGCGAACGCAATGACCCAGTACCAATTGTATCGTCTGCGGCAAACTTATTACAGTCAACTGTACTGCCACAAACTTCGGCCATCTTACGGTCAACTAATTCCTGGCATTGATCAAGCGCCGCATTATCAATATTTAAATACAGCCCCATCAACATAGAATCCAAATCATCCATTGAAAACGCCGGATTATTTGCCTTGCATACAACCAAGCTGTCAATTGGACAAATATCGTGAATATAGTCATAATCCATACCGATACAATTCTGGAAATTTTCACCACAGCGTGTTTCCGCGGTAAAGCAATCTTTTACTTCTTGTGTACATGCATCAACACGCATTGCCGCCAATTTATCGACAACATATCCCCAAATCAGTGGTTCCATACGTTCACATGGGTCAATTTCCACTTTACAGAAACTGCGCGCCATATCTGGGCGTGAAAGACATGCATCCATCGTATCCACACCTTTACCAACAATATCATCTTTACATGCATTTTGGATACAGTTTGAAATATTGGTCAAACAAGACTGACGAAATTTCGATTCCGCCGACGCTTCGGCAACCTTAATTGTGGGCGCTGCTTCGCGCAAGAATGCCGGCCACACCATATCACGCACCGCCACACATTGCGACAAGACATTTTCACAAATTGCACGTTTTGAATCCAGCACATTCATTGTTGACGTGGTTATATCATACGTTTCAACCGTTGCCACTTTTGTTCCGGCGGTACTTTCTGCGGCATTATTTTGCATATTTTCAGACGCAATTGTTGCAACGCAATTTTCCCAATTTTTACCACATGCATCTTCGGTCTGCATACACTTTTTAAATTGGACCATACATTGTCCCAAATCGTATTTATTTGCTTCTTCGAAACTTTCTTTTAACGCGGCACGCACATCTGCATTTGCGGCGGCCAATGCTTGATTCGCTTCATTCCTTTTCTTGGTCAAACTGTTTTCATACCCTTTGCAATCGGACGTAATTTGTCGTGAATACATATTGCGCAACAACGTTATATCACCTTCACAATCTTCGGGCACTTGTTCAAGGCACAATTTTTCTGCGGCTTTATAAAGTGACGCCCCCGACAAACTTGAAAAATCTTCGGCACCGTCGCCCCAGATATCTTCATCATCATCTTCATACGATGTTTCCCACATCGCCATCAAGCTTTCGCGTTTTTTCTTTTTGGCATCTTCGACACTTTTTTCATCAACATCAAGTAAATTTCCATCTTCGTCATATCTGCGTTCACCGGTAAAGATAATATCCGCGTTTGCCCCCGCCTTTACTTTTTCGACTTCTTCGGTTGCGACACGTTCGGCTTCCATCATAATTTTTTGAATATCTGCGAATTGTTTATCGTATTCGATGCTAAGGTCACTGCACGCACAACTGCCACCGCTTTCGTTTTCAGAAATGCAAAACTGGTCCATACATCCATAATACGCGTCATAACATGCCTGGTCATAAAGTCCGGACGCATCGGTTTTTGTGCGCACCTTGGTACCATTTTGAATTGCGGCCTGGGTTGAATTCTTTTTTGCCGACGCGGCAAGCGCAGCATTATCTGTGGCAACAAACACCGCGCATAGTCCACAAACAACCAAACGAACATTTTTCCAAAACATGTTATTCTCTATCTCCCTTTTATCCCAAAGACTACATATTAATATCTTCACAGGATTCTATTTCCTGGCAAAATTCTTGCTGACCACCGGCCGCGGCACCTGCAATCCCGGCACCAATCGCACCAATCGCACCACCGATTGCCGTTCCCCACCCTGGGGTTACCATTGTACCGGCCGCTGCCCCTGCCGAAAGACCGCCTGCCCCCGCCTTTAACGCCGCTGCACCCTTGGTTTCACCGCCAACTTCACAAACCTGTTGCATACGACACACGTGACAGTTACGTAATGCCGGCTCGAACGAAACGCTGCGGATATAGCTGTAATTTTTATCCGACTTTTCCGGTGTTTCTGGCTTATACGTCGCATAGCAATTTGCTTCTGCTTCTTCAAGATCCTGTTGACGCGACAATTCTGCAATTTTCGTTTCAAGTTCACGCATAGCACGATTTTCTGCACCAATTTTTGCGATAATTTTTGCCGTATTAAATACGTTTTCACCCAACTTTTCATTTATACTTTTGCATGCATCAACCGTTATATCCTTTTCAAACTGTTCAAAGAACTTGTCAACCGCCGTTTCTGAATTTGTACGCACCTTGGCACGAAGTGCAATCATATCTTCGCCATCTTCGGGCACTTTGGTCAAACCTGCGACTGTATCATCCGACGCCAAACAAGCCATATCTGTCCCGCAAGACTTGCCCAACTGTTCCCCAAAGTAATTAATACACCCTTGCATAATCTGATAATCCATCTGAAGAACCGCCGCCGACACAATTACATCATATTGCGTTTCATTTTTACATGATGGGAACATATCTTGTGGACACATTGCAATAATTTCCATTGGCTTTTTACCGACACACTCGGGTCCTGTAAAGTTTTCCCCACATTTATCGCGCAAACATGCATCGATATCATTTTGACAAAACTGTGTACGCATATATCCCAACTTGTCATTAACCACCGACTTTAATCCCGGGATTAATTCGTTACATTCATCAATAATCGGACACACACCCGCCGCAACATTCACATCGGTCAAGCACGCCGAATTTGTTGACGTCGCACAACCATCTTCCAAACAAACTTGAATCTGTGCCAGGCACGTTTGTCTGCGATATTTATCGGCATATTTTGCCGCATCCGCCAATATAGATTCCGATTCCGCATCCCAGTCCTGCAAAACATAACTGCGTGACGCCATACATTGATCAAGAACATTTTCACACGCACTTGCACGACGCCCCAACAAGTCCGCATCAAGACAATTTTCAAAATTCGAACCACAACCGCCCTTGTCTGCAATACACGAACGATATGCCAACAAACATTCACCACGATTATACTTGTTTGTGGTATCAAGCATCGCAAGGCGCGCCTGTCTTACTGCGGCTTCGGCGGTACGCTTATTCGCCCATGCCTTATTTTTTTGATCACCAAGGTATGCACTGAACGCCTTGCAGTCGGACACAATCTGGCGCGAATAAAGCGTTTCTTCCATACCCGCCTTGTCGCCACACGCCGCCAATTCCGCCGCACAATATTCCGACGCCATTTCATACAACCCATCACCAATATCCGCATCAGATTCAAGCCCTTCTTCGTCTTCTTGACTTGAACCATTCAACCACGCCACAAAGCTTAACCCCGACGCGCGCGAACTTTTCTTGGCGGCTTCACTTTCACCAAACACAAGGCGCGCCTTGGCCCCCAATTGTTCACGTTCGACACCTTCGGTATAAAGTTTATCCGCTTCTTCTTGGATACTTTGAATTTCTTGGATTAAATCTTTCGACTTGTTTATATTTGACGAACACGCACAACGATACCCTTCGGATTCATCAAGCAAACAAAATTCATCCATACACGCACGATACGCATCGCGACATTGTTCTTGACTCAAAGTCACTTGTTCAATCGATTCCGCCGCGCCATCTTCTTCAACCACCGTATCTTCTTCGCCCACATATTCATCATCTTGAACCGACGCAGATTCTGCCATGGCCTGGGCCATTGTCGCATCCCCGGGCCCATTTTTGACCGTCATCGTCTTGCCCATATTTGCACCACGTTGCGCCGCCGCCGACACACGCTGAACCCCAACACGCGCATTTTCAGAACGCGATGCCGCAAGTGCAAATTCTGGAACAAAAGCCAACAAAGCCAATAAAACACGTACCATCATTTGAAAATCCCCTACATATCTTTTCCCTTTATTTTATCAAAAAAAGCCCGCGCATACAAGAAAATAAAAAAACCTTGCAATCAATCGACAAAAATATTATCATTACCCCCAGAATTTAAAGAAAAATCCAAGGGATAAATTCATGGCAAAAGACGATGTTATTGTTTTTACCGGCACAGTCGAAGATAAACTGCCCAACACAATGTTTCGCGTAAAACTTGAAAACGGGCACGAAATTTTGGCAACTGTCTGTGGCAAAATGCGCAAGGCGCGCATCTGGGTCAACGTTGGCGAACGCGTACGCGTTGAAATGACGCCATACGACCTTGACAAGGGCCGCATCACATTTGTTGAACGCAATCGCACCACCGGCGAAAACGCAAATTAAAAAGAACCACCAAACGGTGGTTTTTTTATGGCAATTTTTTTATATTCCCGCTTGTCTAAACTAACAATTTTTGGTACTATATATTTATATACCAAGGATGAGAAAGTTTATACATTTCATTACGGCATTTTTTATCTGTGTCGGCGTTGCCGACGCTGCTGTTCGTGATGCAAACACAATTTCACGCACCGCATCCAATACCAAGACAACCATTTCACGTCAACCAACAAACACAACCGGTGCACGCAACACAAAAAATCGTGTTGTTTCACGCACCACCAATGCAAAACAATCTGCAACACGCACCGCCACCACACCGGCGCGCACCGCACGCACTGCAAACACCATCGCACGAAGTGCTGCAAAGATACAGCATTCCCGCGCGGCAACAAACCAAACCGCACCGCGTAACGCCACAACCATTTCACGCGCCGCCACCACACCGGCACGCGCAACATTGACACTGAATGCGACACAATCAAACACATTTGGAACCGGGTATAACACATGTCGCGACGCATACTTTACATGTATGGACCAATTTTGCGCCACCGCCAATGACGCATACCGTCGCTGTATATGTTCATCAAAGTTAAGTGAAATCCAATCACGTGAACGCGCCCTTGGCCAGGCATCCGACCAACTTGCCGACTTCAAGAACTTGAACCTTGCGGTAATTGACAAGACCGCCACCGAAGTAAACGCCATGTTATCGGCCAGCATTGGTGAAATCGCCCAATCCGAAGCCAAGGACACATCGGCCAGTGCACTTCAACTTGCCGGTATCAGTGACGTTTTATCCAAAACAAAAAATAAATCCCTTTCCACCCAAGGCACCCTTGACATTGCCGGCGACATAAACGAAATATGGGCCAAGACCGACCTTGCCGGTGGCACAAACATATCAACCCTTGTTGGCGAAGCGCTTTATAACGCAGTTCACGCCCAATGTTCCGAAATCGTTTCCGACAAATGCACATCCGACACAACAAAATCAATGGTGACAAGTGCATATGGCATGTACATTGAAAACGATTGCGCGTTATTAATAAGCGGCCTTGACAAGAAACTGACATCTGCAAACAGTACAATTCGTGACACCGAACGCGAAATGAACGCCGCCCGCGTTGAAAACTATAACGCACACAATTCAACATCAATCAACGACTGTATCGCCCAGGTTCGTCTTGACATAACATCCGATGTTGCGTGTGGCGCGGACTATGTACACTGTCTTGATTTAACAGGCCGTTATTTGAAATACGAAACCGGCGAACCAATTTACACCCCGGACTTTTACCAACTTGAATACCAAGTATCGTTATCTGGCGACGTGTTAACCAACCAAACGAACCGCCTTTTGGTACAACTGTTAAATAACAAGCGCATGTTTGCCGCACGCGGTCTTGACACATGCCGCGACATTGCCGATGAAGTATGGGACGAATTCATGCGCCAAGCCATATCTGAAATATACCAAGGTCAACAAGAACGCATTCGCACCGTCAAAAACGAATGTCTTGATGTTGTAAACAAATGTTATGACGAAAAGACCCAATCACTAAAAGACTTCAGCAACATTGATGAAAAATTACTTTTGGGTGGTCGTCTTGAATTATCGGAACAAATGTGCCAAGAAAAATTAAACACATGCAGCAATCTTTACGGCGGCGGCACCCAAGGTATGTCTGAATTATTGACCGCCATGCGTGACATAACCACCCAAACAATCGGTCAACAGTGTCTTACAATATTACAAGACTTTGCCAAGAAACAATGTACGGTACCGGGCAACGACACCCAACATGCATATCCATATGGATGTCGCATATACGCACCAGGCGAACAAATATACGCAACAAACATGATGTGCAACCTGTCAACCAAGACCGAAATCCATACATCTTATGGTCCATCAACAATCACATTGGGCGACGGGTACAGCACAAACCAGCATAAGTTTACCGAATGCGGCAACGGATATTTTATGGCATACGAAGGTGTATCAAACACAATTCCCAAAACAGGTAACCAGTGTCTGTCGAACGACACGAACAACACCGTATCCTGTGGCGTTGATTATATTGGCAGTTTGTATCACAAAATCGTACGCTATGCCATGCAAAATTGCGTACGCCCATCCGAAACAAACAAAGAACTGCCCCCGACCGTCATGCAAGACATCAGCATTGTTATGAACGAAATTCGCGACACAATGTCAACCGAACTTAACAAAGAATGCCAACGTCTTGGCGGTATATGGGTTGAAAATTCATGGATTGACAACCAAGAAACCCCAAATGGCACGTTTTGCCAGGGAGGTGTGCCATGTACCGACACCATATATATAACCGATGGCTTGCATGATATAACCGGCCATACGCTGTATGAATATTTCTATAAAGAAACGGCGGCAAACCCAAAATGGGGATATTGCATCACCCCCGAACAAGTCAACGAAACAACATACACTTTATCATTTATTAATAGTGGCGCCGAATGTACGCCAAGCCCAACTTCACACGACATCAAAATCAAATACGGCGCAATGTTACCAGATATTATCGTCCCAACATGCACATTAACATCAACCGGCGAAAACGACACAACAACAAAAGAATACAAATTCCAAGGCTATTATCTTGATGGCACAAAATATTATGATGAAAATGGCAAACCAACAATCACCAACTACAACATCAAAGGAAACCAAGCACTGTCCGCCAAGTGGGACACACAATAACAATAGACTTGGCAACACACTGTTTTTTTGATAGAATAAAAAGCACAAGGGAAAAAACAATATGAAAAAGATTATTATTACATCCATATTAATGCTTGCATTTGGCACAGTCGCCAATGCGGCCACCACCCCATGGTGGTTACAGCCGACGGTATGCAAACTTGACCCAACCGACTGTTATGCAACAATGGGCGCCGGATACGACGTTGAACTTTGGGACGTGACCAGTGAATGTTGGGGAATGAAATTGGTATGTCCCGACGCATTGGTTAAATTCGCCGATGAACCGACCCCAATTTCCAAACGCGACACCCGCGATTCCAAGGTTATCGATTCTGACTTTGATGTCAATTTATTATCACCAAACGGCGATTGCTTTGGACGCCGCAAAACAATTGAAGACGGCACAATGGTATCCATCGACGGCAAATACGTAAACGTATGGTGCATGGGCATTCTTGATAACGCCGACGAACGCACCGCGAATGGCGAAATTACATACGGTGTTCAACCAAAGTGTGCAACACTTGCCAAAAATGGTTATGCCGCGGTAAAAAACAACAAATGTTATGGCAAATACTTTGACCCAAACAAATATTACATTGATTGCGGCGCCGACACATTACCGACACGCATAATTGTATTAAATGGTGCCGATTATACCGCCCCATCGACCGGCGCACCGGTAACAAAAAAAGATGCGAACAAAATTTTTGAAACAATGTATTCTGTATCCCAAGAACAAAAACAGAAATATTTTGCACAATAAAAAACCGCCGTTTGGCGGTTTTTTTTATTTTGTCTTTTGATTGTTTTTGGTTTCCAAGACTTGTTTTTGTCTTGCCGCTTCATATTCGGCCAACCATTTATTATCAATATTCATTGTTACAACATCATTCGTCATATCAATAAATTTTTTCGCACTTGGGTTTTTATCCAAGAAATCTTTGGACACACGCACAACCCAGCGTCCACCAATACAGTCATAATGGCTTTTGTGTTTTTCTGCAACAACCCCATTACGGCGTAACAACCCAATGATTGTGTTAATTTCTTGTTCGAACGCAACACAATACCAATACTTTTTACGGTTCTTGGCTGTGATATAAAATCTGCGCAATGAAAGACACGCAATCGCTTCGGCATCTGATTGTTGGGTTGCCGGTGCCAATGCCGGTGCGCGCCCCGGGAATAAATTCTTTACATATTCAACAACTGTATTAAAAGCCATTATATAAATCCTTTTTTTTACTACATCCATGCTAGGATAAAACACATTTTTGTCAATTTCAAGAAAAAAAATCCTCCAAATGCGGGGAATAATTTATATCCCAAGTCGATGTGTCATTTTCATCATAAATATTGATTCATTTCCAAATTCATCGGTATGATTTGGATTTATACGATAAATAAACCCAAGTGCCCCATCTGTAAATTCACCAAACTTGTGACGGTACGTCCCAACCAATCGCAATTCGCGGTCATCGGGTCGCAAAGGCAAATCTTGAACATACGTATCGACAACATCCAACCGATAATTATTATCATCAACATTTACAACGTCGTAATCGGCATATGCATACTTTAACGCACCACTTGTTATTGCCAACGGTTGGGAAATGGAAAATTCAAAATTACCAACATTCGCCCCAATTGCAAACGCATTTGAATATATATCGGACATTCCCAAGATTACTTGCCCCAATGCATCTGATTGTGTCTTGGCAAATGTCGCACGTGCAGTAACATCGATATAATCCGTCACATTGTACTTTGCAACTGTATCAACATAAACAGTATCACCGGCCCCCATATTCAACAACCCATCGGTTCGCGCCCCCAACAAAGTATTTGTTTCATTCACCGTCCCAAGTGACGTCGTTACCGCAAAACGCGCCCCCTGCCAAGACACATCCGACTGGGCACCTTGGACCAATCCCAGTGTTGCCGGTATATATTGCGCCGAAATCGTCGGGTCATTTTCCAACAATCCTTCATCTGTAATCGCACCCGAAAAAGCCCGCGCCCCAAACGACCATGCGCCATGCGAATATCGAACATCTGAAACAACGGCATTTGATGCCAATCCCAACACAGGATTTGCCATACCATCAAATCGTGACGCCCCATCAATTAAATAACGTTGATACGACGCCCCAAACATCCAATTTCCCGACATATAATCCAAACTTAAATTATCAAGACCATTCATATTATCATCATATGCGCGTTCTGAAAACGCCATTGACAATCCCATATTTCCAACCCGGACACGTTGTGAATTATCACGTGTGGTTTTCAGTTCACCCAACACATCACCCATATAAAGCCCACGTTCATCCGATGTACCAAATGCAAATTCATTTTCCCAAACGCGTGGCAAAGTCATCGTTCCATCTGAACTTTGAAGCACATCAAAGAACGGTGCGCGTATTTTCTTGCCCGCAAGATTTAACGCCGTCGAAGGTCGGAACATCGTATTTGACGCGGCGCGCCAATACGCATTACCATCCGTCGACACAATTGAATTTCCATCAAAGAAATAAATCGATTTACCCGGCGTTGTTGCGCGTTCAAGATTAATTAACCCATAACCAAAAACTTCTTTGAACGCAGACAAATAATCCATCATACCACTGTCCACGCGCGACTGATATTCACCGGGCAACATATACATTGAATCCAAATACGCCACCAGGTTTTCTTTACTAAATGCCGTACCATCGGCTGTACTTGCCAAGAACGGACCATCGGCCGTCAACGCCAACAAAGTAAATATTTGTGAATTATTCAAATACGAAAACGCGGACTTTACCGCACCAACGGCACCGGCGGCACTGGACACCGCCAATTGGTCTGTCTTGCCTGCGGCGGCAAAGCACCATGGGTCAACATCCCCTGCCCCGGTACCGGCAAAACCACACATACGCGCCTTGTAATATTTTTCATTTTCTGCATCCGGCCATTGTGTTAATGCAATTTTCCCAGATGGCGCATAGCCCGACACACTTGTTGTTCCGGCGGTACCATTTCCGGTCAACCCCACGCCAACAATCGACATAAAGTAATGTTCGGCATTATCATACGCCAACGGCACTGCATTTTCAAATGTTGCCCCCAACGTTTTCCCGG
This sequence comes from Alphaproteobacteria bacterium, assembly GCA_017936185.1. Taxonomy (GTDB): domain Bacteria; phylum Pseudomonadota; class Alphaproteobacteria; order Rs-D84; family Rs-D84; genus Enterousia. Next base: position 16,731 of record JAGBGA010000027.1, read on the forward strand.
CATACGCACTGTCTGTTTCGAACGCCCCGGTCGAAAAGATGACAAGTGGCTGAAAACTGGCCCCAAGTTGCGAAAACACATTTGACGCGTCTGTTCCTGGGTAAATCGGTGCATCATTTCCATTTTCATCAACTTCATCAACCTGGTTATAGTATTTATTAACAAGCTTGACTATCCCAACGTCCCTGTCATCGGCCCCCAGCGCAAGAATATCATCAATTGTTTCAACAGAATTTGAACGAAGCGGTTCAATCACCGACGAATTTGCAATCACATCCACACGCGAACGCCCCCCGCCCAAGTCCCCCGCGGTATAAAGCTGTACTGCCTTGGCCAACGCGCGATAATTCAAATAATCCGACACCACCGATGCCAGTTTTAATGTCAACACACCATTATCCGCCATTGTATACGCTTGGTTTATTTTACCATCTGCATTACTGTCTATATACATCAATCCATTTGTGCCGATATATCCATGGTACGTCTTGGACTGGTCACCATTTGTTGCGACAAATGTATTTCCATCTTGAACAACCGTCAACGTTTCACCAAACAATTGAATTTGTGTTAACTTTTCGTCCGTCAAGGTATAATTTCCACTTTCCGCCGACGTGGCATCCGCCATTTCCATATCATTACCGGTTCTGAATATTGTCATTTGGCCATTTGGCATAAACCCGACATAGTCCGCATCGGCATACCCCGAAGTACGCCCCCCAACAACCTTGGCCAACAAGTTATCATCATTTGTCGCATTTGCATTATTTACCGCCGTCCCCCAATTCGCCAAGTCAAAGTTCACCAACAACTGGGCATCTTCCATGGTAACGGCATCTGCGACGGTATTTTCCCCACTGCCTAAAACGACTTTGTTATTAAAGTACTTACTGGACACCATTGTACTGTCTGTATTACCGACCACCGTCCCATTTGTTGTTGTCCATGGCAACAAAGTATCCCCCAACGAAGACAGCGCATCAACACCATTGGCATAATTATTCGCATTCACCCCATTACTTGTAATCAAGGCAACATTAACCGGCCGTCCACCCATAACCGGTTCAGAAAACCAATTAACACCTGAAATATCCAACGGTTCGCGCGTCGAAGAATTACGCAGTGTCCGCATCCCAAAGTACCCACGCGCCAACGGCGAATACCCATGCATCATCAACAAATAATTTTGCTTATCTCCATCTGTCATTAATGCAAAGTCATCGGCCAAAACACTGTCATCACCGGGACTGAAAAGATTCAAATTCGTGACATAGTTTTCTGTTTCATTTGCGGCGGTTGGCATTGCCGGCCCATATGGAATTGTAAAGGCCGCCGTTAAATTTTCCCCGCCATTATTCCCCCCATTATTATCCGGACGATTTCCACCCGAAGACGCCGATTCGTTATCATTACCCGGGTCAAACACATCGGTCAACAACAACAGTCCCCCAACAACAACGGCGGCCCCCGCCGCCGTCAATGTGATGCTTTGGGCAGACGACAGTCCGCTGAACAATCCGCCACTGCCCCTGGGTTTTGTTTTATTATTGTATTTTTTTATTTGATTATCGCACTTTGATGCATCTGCGCCATACATCTGTAAAATTTGCGCGGCCCGCACATCGTTATTCAACAACGCCGTACACACAATCGACAATCCTGTTGAATCAACAAAATTAACATTTGCCCCATTATTGACCAGTGCCTGAACCTGTTGAATATCGGCATCTTTTGCCGCCGCCAACAATTGTGCCGCCAACATAAAATCACTGCTTGCCGCATGTGACGCCACCGGCCCAAGACACAAAACACACAATAAAACTTTGATAAATTTCATATAAATTCTCTCTTTAATATAAATCTTATCAAATAACCCCCATGCTGTCCAGACAAAAAAATCGGTCTGAATAACATTCAAGACCGACTTTTGCGCAATAAAAAGCATTACGATTATCTTGTGCGTTCACGACGAATATAATGACGCACCGTTACCGACCCCGAAGAAGTTGGCTGTGGCGCCGCTTCTTGAACAACGATAATCGTTGCATTATCACCATTTACAGTATTGTTATTATTTCCTGTGACAATATTGCCATTGTTCGCGCCCTCAACAACAACTGTTGTGCTTGATGGGTTTGTTTCTGGCACTTCGACCACAACAACATCTTTATACACAGGCGTTTGATCTTTTACAACCGGCTTGTTACGTTTTTCAACAACAACTTCATCGCCTTTATTTTCTTTCTTGGCCGCCGGCACAGTATCACGTGGTGCAACCGGTGCAACTGGTGCAACCACCGGTACAACCGGTTTACATTCACAAGATTTTATTGAATCAACACGATTTTCAAGTGAATCAACACGATTTTCAAGTGAATCTACACGCCCTTCAACCGCACCGACACGTTTTTCAACCACAACGATGCGTTCACGAAGATGTTCTGTCCCATCACGAAGTTCCGAAATAACACTGTCGCGCGCAACATTTTCTTGACGATTTTGATTTGCATCTTCACGCAACGAATTAATATTATCGCAATTACGCATCGACAAAATAATCAAAACCGCAACTGCAACTGGCACACCATACTTTACAGTATCTGCCAAAACTTTTTTAACATTGGCCATTTTTGCCCCCTTTTGTTAATTATTCACATACAAAACATAGACAAACAAATCGCTTTTGTCAAGAAGAAAGATATAAAATTTTTATTTTTCCCTTTGCGCAACATTTGAATTTCTGGTATAATCCATGGCAAGAGAGAAAATGAAAACATACACACTTCTTTTATTACCAATATTCATGTATTGTTTTGGCGCGCACGCGGCCACGACATGTTCACGCGCAAACTTGACGCGTTGTTTGGATTCTGCATGTGCGATAAACATGTCATCGAACCCGGCGGCCCGTTGTCAATATTGCGGAACGGCCAGTGCCGGCACCCCACCAACATCTAAAATGCGAAGTGTTTCCGCCGGCGCATCTGCAAAATATAACATATCGGACAAAGACTTGAAAAAAGCCCCCACTGACCCTGGGCAACGATATACTTGGGCAACAAAACAATGCTTGACCAAGGTTTCCGGCTGTACCGCGGACGACGTATCCGAAGTATACGATTCTTTGATTGAACAATCATGTAAAGCGGCGGGCGTATCGGCCCAAATGAAAACATTACAGGCGGCGGCGGCAAAAACAAAATCCAAATCATCGTGCCAATCGGAAATTCGCGCATGTGTTATTGATGACAAGCGCTGCATGGCCGACTTTCGCAATTGCGAATCCGACGCAAATTTCGACAAATTCTTTTCTGCATGTGGCGTTGAAAACACTGGTTGCGACGAATACATATCTGAAATTCGCAGTGAACTTGTATCCGACCGCAACGCGGCAATCAAGAACGCCGACACAATACTTTCGCAAATTGTCACCGCGTATCAAAACGCACGCGAACAACGGTTAAAATCAATCAAGGCCGGCTGTGCGGACAATTCTGACCGCGACAAATGTGTTGAAACCGTATGTGCCAACAACATGCCACATAAATGCAGTCTTGATTATCCATCTGAAAAATCGTCCGCATTACAGTTATGCGCGTTCTATGACACTGCGTGTGCGACAATTGATTAAAGGAATACAACAATATGACATCACGTAAACCATTTTTTTACCCAACAAAATCAATTGCAATAATTGCACTGATTCTTGGCGTGATGTCGGACACATCATATGGCGCAGCGGTGGTTTCACGCAATCAACGCCGAACCGTCGCATCGCGAATGCCAACAACAACCGAACAAGCAACCGCGGACACGTCCACCATCAAAGACGAACCAATCGCCCAAGTCACCATTGACGAACCGGACGAAATAATTGAAAACAAATCATCAATGTTCGACGACGTACTTGGCGAAGTCAGTTCCCTTAACACAGACGGCGCCGACAACGCATTATCGGAACAAATTCGCGCCCAACGCGCGGCACTTGACGCATCATCTGCGGCAACGGCGGTCAAAGAATCTGCCAAGGCATCGTCCGGCAAAAACGCATGTGACGGCGCCCTTCGCGCATGCATGCAGGCCAAGTGTGGCAGTGACTTTTCCAAATGCGCGGGCGACACAGACACCACATGGGGTAACAAAATGGACCTTTGCCGTCGCGACACGACATGCACCGGCGAAGAGTATCGTTTATTCACCACCGAAATCAAAGCCGACCGCGACATGAACGCCGAAATTGCGTCATATAACAAGATTATCGAATGCGGCAACCAATATAACAATTGCATAATAACCGAATGCGGCACCACATTTGGCAAATGCCTTGGCAAAAAATCGGGCGACGCCGCCATATCAAAATGTGACAAAGTCGCAAAAAATTGTCACGAACAAGACAGTGGCCTTGCCACCCGCATGATGAACGTATTTGGCGCCCTTCGTGGCGACGCCGAAAAATCGGTCCAAGCCGACGAAAAACGCCTTTACAGCATACGTGACGCCATGTCATCGGCATGTAAACGATTGGGGGCGATGTTTGACGAACGCACACTTGATTGTGTTTATACGGTAAATTTCTATGCCGGCCAAGACAACACACTTTATGCATCCAAGAAAGCCTATGCCGGTTCAACCTTTAACTGTGACCAAAATTGGTTTGGCGTTGACACCACAACATTTATGGAAAATGCATTTCGTTTAACACGTTCACAGACGGCGGCATCATCGGCCATGTTGGGGTCTGGGGTTGGAATGGGCGTTGGCGCGATAACATCGGGCGCAATTGACCGCGCAATCGACCGCCACAAAGCGGACAAAGCCGCCGACAAAGCCGAAAAAGAACATAACGAAAACTATAACGACAAGAAAGACACATCCCAAGAAGAAGAAACAGGAACAGAGACA
>JAGBGA010000028.1 GCA_017936185.1 Alphaproteobacteria bacterium
GTAAAGCCCATAAAACATCATGTACCCAAGCCCAAGTAATAATAATGCGGGCACGCTGTATAACAACGCAAATAACATATAACAAACACCAACGCAACCAATCATTATGTAAAGAATCATATCAGGCAATCGATTTAATCGATATGCCAGACGCTGGCCAATGGTGGCGCACGCCAATAAAAAGAACGATACAATGCCAACGTATTCGGTCGCAATGCCCAACTGAAGCCCAATAGGGCTTAAAAAATCATCCAAAAATGGAATGTTTACAACCAACAACGCCAACAGCATTATCGATAACAGGCATGGCGTCTTTAACACGACACGAACGCCGGTGCGGAACATCTTGCGAAATTCGGGGCCGGCCACCGGTGTGTATGTGGTGCCCGGCGCACGACGAATTAACATCAGACACCACACAGACATTAATATCGCGCCAACCGATGCCCATGTTACCCAATTATAGCCCAAAAACATCAACAGCGAACCACACGCAGACAACGCAACCCCAATTGATTCATATGTATACTTGCGCCCAAGAATTCGCGAATAATCACGTGCACGACCGTATGACTTGATACTGTCATACATAAGGCCTTCGAATGCGACACTGCGAAAGCCGGCTTGAAGTCCCCACAATACCATACCGGCGGCAAAACCGGCATAAGTCGGCCAAACAAGCCATAATAATACAGCGAACATCTTAAGAAACTGGCCAAAAATCATGGCCCAGCGACCGCCAATACGATTTGTTATAAACGTTATCGGTAACTGTCCCAAAACCGTCGCCACAGACGATATAATAAACATAGTTGACAGCTGAACATCACTGACCCCATTTTGTTGCATAAAAATTGCATAAACCGGCGTCAGTAACAAGAACTTGTTAAAAAACGAAAAGCCATATAAAGAAAACAATAAACGTCGCAAAATTTATCCTTTCGTTATCCAATCGTGGTCAGTATACATCAAACACATAAAAAAAGTACAGAAAATATTGAAAATCTTTCAAAAATGCACTATAATTAATTGATAAGAACACAAGGTGTACGATATGGCGGATTCTGTCCAAATGTATGATTCTATTTTAGTGTATGCAAAATGGCTTAATTTACGCCAGATGCGCGGGGCCGTTCGTGCCACGTTTGATAAAATGGTTAAAACCGACAATCAAACCAGTGGTATGAAAAATGAAGGATGGAACGATTTATTGACCCGCGCAACAATAGACCCAACTGACGCCGCCCAAACCGATGTTTATATGTCGGATGAAGAATGGTTAAAACTTTATAACGAATTTCGAACAACGTTTCGCAATTTGAACGCGTCACGCGAAGACTTGAAACGCAGTGGACAAAAGGATACCATTAACTTTCTTGATATGGCGTATGGACCGGCCGGTTGCTTTGGTCCACGCAAAACTGATGACACAGCCGTAGCGGCAATCACCAACAATATAGTAAATACGCCAGATCCAGAATTAAAAAGATTTTTTACCGAAACATTAAACAAGCAATTTAATGTTGAAAACCCAACGGAGTTCCTTAAGGATATTGCGAAAAAAAAATACGATTCCGACAAAGGAACACGCGATAAACTTATACGTTTTGTTGAGTATATAAAAGACTTTGCCAACAACCAACTGTATTATTCGAACGATATTGCCGATGACAAGGCTGACGAATTAAGGAGAAAACTGGTAAATTTTCCGGCCGATGAAATCATTCAAGGACTTGAAAACGAACCGGACCCAAAGCCAGAAGAAATGAATGCATTCAAAAATGCATATTATCAGCCTTTGTTGGATATATTGGTGCAAAAAGATGATGTTCGCAAGGATTTTGCCAGTGCGGGGGGAAGTAAAATTACCACCCCAATCGAAGCTGCATTGGGCAAAACAAATTACAAGGACGAAAACAGCAAGGATTACGTTGCGCCATCGGAAAAAGATACATTGACCCCAATGCAAGAATTGGAAAAAACGGTCAAAGATCACCTTGATGATACGATTCTTAAATTGGAAAATCGGGCAAAATACGATAAATATTTGTTGCCAAATCTTTCAAAGCCAATTGCACTTGCGATATATGGCGCAAAATGGAAACCAACCGATGGTTTGGAAAAACTGGTGGAATTAAAGGGAAAAATTTCTGGAAAATTTAAAGGCAAACAACCACATGTTGCCGAAGCCTTTGACTTTTTGATAAAAGCACTTGAACACGCAAAGAACACCACACCGAAACAGTTTGAAGGCGCACTGAAAAACGGGAACCAGGGATTGGCGCTTGATATATTAATTGCAGAATACGATATCAGAGAGGGCAAGAAAGACGATATAATCAGCGCTGCACACGAAGTCTTGTCAAAACTTCGTTGGGGATATAATACGTCGGTTATGCGCGATAAACTGTTTGAAAAAAAGATTGAACTGTTCGGTGACAAGGGATATTCGTGGAATAAAAATGAATTTATGGCGGGCGTGACTGGGGCGCTTGATACAACGTTGCACTATACCGCCAAGGGAATATTTAATATATTCAATGCTGCAACAAATGCAATTCGCAGAAATGGACGCTTTTACAAGTTGAATGAAGCGGAACAAAAAAGAATTGACGGCATGAATAAAAAGCATGATGACGACATTCGCATCAAAGAAAGCTTGCGCACACAAAAACAAGCAGAATTGACCCAGTTGGAAAGCGATGCCGGTACACTAAGAACCGATTTTCGTGCATGGCGCGCAAGAAACGGAAACTATGGAAGGCGCGCGCGTGACGCCGCACAAACAAGGATTGACGCATACAATGATGAAATCCAAAGAATAAGTAAAAGCGACAATTACAAGCAAGCACAAGAAGAAAAGAACAACTTGGACGCGGAACTGCAACAAAAACAAGCAGAACGGCAACAGCTTGACCAAAGAAAACAACAACTGGATAACGAGATACAGCGACTTCAGGCCCAAGAAACACAGCTGAACCAAAAACGACAAACAATGCGCACACAACAGCGCAACATGATTCAAATATTGCGTGCGGCACGCGTGTCTGGCGACCTTGGTGCCCAGGCAACCGCAAACACAAATCTGCAAAACCTTGCCCGACAGATTGCGGCAATAGACAACAAACTTCGCGATATCCCAAACCAAATTACACAAAAAAATAATGAAAAAAACGATATCGACACAAATCAAATCCCGGCAAAGGATACAGAAATCACCAATATAA
>JAGBGA010000029.1 GCA_017936185.1 Alphaproteobacteria bacterium
CCGGAACCAAATCGCGCACATGACCAACCGACGCAATAACGCGCCACCCTGCCCCCAGGTATTTTTCAATTGTTTTTGCTTTTGACGGAGATTCCACAATCAGTAAATTCATATCCTTAACTTCCTTTGGCAGATAATTGTTGGTCTTTGTGAATATACGCGTTTTGACAAAGTCCGAACCCAAACATCAGTGATAATAAACTGCTGCCACCAAAAGACATCAATGGCAACGGCACCCCAACGGTTGGTAACAATCCCAAAACCATAGAGATATTTATAAAATAATAAACAAAAAAGTTCAACATAAAACCAAAACATATTAATTGTCCAAATCGATTTCTGCACATTTTCGCGCACCAGAACAGCACTACAATAATCCACGTATATATCAACAGCAATCCAAACGCCCCCATAAAACCAAATTCTTCCCCCAGCATTGTGAAAATAAAGTCCGTCTGTTTTTCTGGCAAGAAAGACTGTTGTGATTGTGACCCTTTCATATATCCTTTGCCGGTCATTCCACCACTTCCGAATGCGATTTTTGCTTGGTTAATTTGATAACCCGCCCCTTGGATATCACTGTCTGGATTTATAAAAGTAATAATACGTCCACGTTGATAATCATGCAATCCCCCAAACCAAACCACCGGTGCCGCCATCAGCCCAAGTATCGCCGCAATAATAAACCATTTTTTATTTGCCCCAACGATATAGAACATCCCAACCGTAATCATCCCAAGTGACAATGCCGTCCCCAGGTCTGGTTGCGCAACAATCAATCCAAACGGAATTAACAACATTAACCCCGGAACCAAGTAATTCTTGAATTGCCCCAGTTCAACCGAATTAAACCACGCAAAATATCGTGCCAACGCAACCACCAACCCAATTTTAATCAATTCAGATGGTTGCACATGAATCACCCCCAGGTTCAGCCACCTTTGCGCCCCCATACCGGTATGCCCAACAAAAGTCACCAAAATAATCATAACCAGTGCAATCGCATAAATAATATACGCAGATTTAATCCATGTTTTTATATTTATAAATGCCGCAACAAAGAACACCCCAAACCCAAGAATTATTTTCATTAATTGCGACAACGCAAATGGTTTCCAATTTCCACCCCCGGCGGAATAAAGCACAACAATTGAAATTGCCAACACCATACACATAGGCACAAACAAACCCCACGAAAAGTGTCCAAACTTTTCAGACAGCGTCATCATATTTGCATTTGAAACGCGGATTTGTTTTGACATTTTTATCTATTTCCTTTTAAAAGTTCTTTCATCACTGCGGCGGTTGTTCGTGCGGCGGGTCCACTGCCCCCGGCGTGTTCTGTGACGACGCATACGGCGTATTTTGGGTTATCTGTGGGTGCATATCCAACAAAAAGTCCATGATTTCGCATATGCCACTTTAATTGTTCATTGGTCAGAACCCCACTTTCACGTTCTTTTTTTGAAATACTTCGCACCTGTGAAGTTCCTGTTTTTCCACCCATACGCATACCATCGACATTAATTGCACTTCCACTGGCGGTGCCGCCTGGTTTTAAAACTTGTTCAAGTCCATTTAACACACGTTTTATATTTTTTTCTTGCAGCCCAAGTTTTTCAAAACGTGGCGTTGTACCATCTTTGATTAATCGTGGAACCACAACCCGATTAGATACCGTACGCGCCATCATTACCGCCAATTGAAGACAATTTGTTAAAATAAACCCTTGTCCAATCCCAGAAATAACTGTATCCCCATGAACCCATCGTGCACCGATTTGTTTTTCTTTCCAATATCGGTCGGGGATAACGCCGGGCATTTCACGTGCCAAAATATCATCCATATATTTTTGTGTAAACCCAAGACGCAGTGCCATTTCTTTGATTGCATCAATACCGATACGCAGTGCCACTTGGTAAAAATAAATATCGCACGAATGTTTTAACGCCCCGGCCAAGTCGACCCATCCATGTCCTTTATCTTCCCAACAGTGATATCTTCTGTCACCATAATTCCAATGTCCTGGACAGAATATTTTTTCACGTTCGGTTATTGCGCCGGCTTCCAGTGCGGCCAACGCCACAACGATTTTAAATGTCGACCCCGGCGGATAAAGACCTTCAATTGCCTTGTTCATAAACGGTTTTGCAATATCATCGCGCAGTGTATCAATATATTCTTCACCATCATCTTCGCGGAACATATTTGGGTCAAAACTGGGGGTTGAAACCATTGCCAATATATCACCGGTTTTTATATCAAGTGCCACCCCACATCCCGAACGATGTTGTGTTAATGCATCAAACAAAACACGTTGTGCATTATCATTAATTGTTGTTTGTATATTATCGCCGACAATTGGCGGTATAAATTGTGATTTATCTTCACCGGTTACGCGACCAACGGCATTTGTTATCATTACAGTTTGTCCGGGAATACCCTTCATTTCTTCGTTAAATCGCTTTTCAAGTCCTGTTATACCCGTTGTTAAAAAGGGTGTATTTGGAACTGGTTTTGCCGGCACCCCAACATACCCGAACACCTGTGCCCCGGCGGGCCCAAGTTCATATATACGTGCGTATCCACTTTCGACATGTAACCCCGGCATATTTTTTGCCTGAAGTGATGCCAGTTTTCGCCAATCTGAATTTTCACTGACCAACACAGGTTGGAACTTTAATTGTTTTTTTATTTTTGCCCGAATTTTTTCAACCTTTTTTGGGCGAAGATTTAATTCCTGTTGCACTGTCAAGACAAGTTCATTTATATCACGTGCTTCTTCGGGTATAATATAAATTCTGTAAATTGGCATATCGCGTGATATTGGTGCCCCGCTTTGCGATAATATTTTACCGCGTTCTGGCATATCGATTTGAATACGAAAAGAATTATTTTCGCTTTTCTTTTTATAGTCTTGATAATTAAACAATTGCATTTGCAGCATACGCAACACCAATGCCGACGTCAATACGGCGCCTGCGGTCAAGAACAATGCACTTCGTCTGTCAAATGTGCGTGAAACTTCGGTATCAATCATTATGAATCCTTTTGATTAATATCGAAATTGGCACATACATCCCAGATACAAACACAAACAGTCCAAATCCATTTAATAAATTTAACGGTGAAAAATTTGTAAAAGTTTGTATTAAAATTGATATTCCAAAGAACACAACAAACGCAAACAGTCCATCATTATCCATTTTTGAAATATCAATAACATTTTGAAAACTGTTAATTGCAAAGAAAAGGCAATACATCGCCATCCAAAAACAAACTGTTTCGAATTTATAATCAATAACCATGCACATCAATATTGAAAAAAACGTAAACCATGGCACTGGCTTTACAAACGAACAAAAGAATATTGGTATAATTGCCAATATGCCGGCCGGATTCCAAAAAGGTACCGATAAACGCCAAAGACCAACCGTCAACAAAAACGGGAAAGATTTATGTAAAAAATCAATCAAGTTTTCTTTCATCTGTATTCATTTCGTGGCGTATCAAATTTCAATATCATCACCCGCCCCAGTTTTGATGGTTGTATAACATCAACATCTGAATTATCAATCATTTTTCCAACGATTAAACCTGCAGGCAACACACCAGATATATTACTTGTAACCAATTTTAAATCTTTTGTTGGTTGGAATTCTGGGTCACTAAAGAAACCGATTGTTGGGTATTTTGAACCGTTTCCTGTCATAAAACCATAAACTTCGGAACCGACGACACGCACTGCGATATTTGTATCTGCATCGGTCAATGCCCGCACGCGGGAAAAGTTTTCACCTGAATCAATAACGATGCCGGCCAACACCATATCTGTGGTAACGGCAACCATACCACTTTCGATACCATGTTTCATACCGCGATTTATAATAAAAGTATTATGTCCCAACGCGCGATTATCGTGAATAATATCTGCCATAACTGTATCGCGCGGTTGCGCGTTTACGACATTTAATTCATGCATTAATTTATCATGTTCTAATATCGCAATATCGCACGCATTTTTATTTATTAATGCGGCATCAAGCCTTGCCCTTAATTCTTCATTTTCCGCCCGAAGTGTTGAAACACTCATCACGCCATCGATTGCACTTCCCACGACGCGAAAAGGCCATGTAACGACATCACCGACAAAATTTGCCACCGGCACGACGACATGCGCCAATGCATTCATCAACTTGTAATCCGGCTTTGCAATCATGATGTATATAAACAGCACCGGCAAAACCGCCGCGGTTGCCACTGCGCGCACCAAAGGATATATTTTGGAAGATATTTTTGCCTGTTTCATTTTGGGATACTTTAACCCTAAAAAGTCGGATATTCAATAAAAACTTGATTTTTTCATTATTTATGCCACAATATGCCTGGTCAAAGTGGCAAGGCATTGCCATCAGACCGTAAAAATTTAGTATTAACAAGAGGATAAAAAATGCCAAAATTAAAGACCAAGTCGTACTTAAAAAAGCGTGCGTCTATGACTGCAACCGGTAAAATTCGTGTTGCACGTAACTCTCACAAGAAACTGTTGCGCAAGAAGTCTGCTCGTGCAAACAAGGCAGGGGCCAAGCCACAGTATTTGAACGATAACATGGTTGGACAGGCAAAAATCCTGGCACCATATGGTTTAAAATAAGGGGGTAACACGTCATGGCAAGAGTAAAACGCGGAACAACCGTAAAACAAAAACATAACAAGATATTGGCGCGCGCCAAAGGTTATTTGGGCCGTCATCATTCAACATATCG
>JAGBGA010000030.1 GCA_017936185.1 Alphaproteobacteria bacterium
GACAACCCCACACACATCGTCATGCCGGCGACGGCCGGTATCCATTGCAAAAAAACACACCACAAGAATACACTCTTAAGCACAATGGACCCCGACCTTCGTCGGGGTGACGACAAAGCCCACACACACCGTCATACCGGCGACGGCCGGTATCCATTGCAAAAAAACACACAACAAGAAAAACACTCTTAAACCCCTTTGTCACTCCTGCGCAGGCAGGAGTGGGTCTTGAAACCGTCCGCGCCGGGGTTAAGGGATTTAAGAATAAAAAACATAAAAATACCGTTTGTAAAAAGTGGTGAAACATGCTAAAATAAAGGGCGAAAGGGGGATTTTTTGTGCCGAATCCAAACCACCGTTTGGATTATGCATAAAGCAAAAGAAAAAAGCCGGGATTTCGGGCGTTTTGGAATCAAAAACTGTGCCGAATCCAAACGGTGGTTTTATAAGACATATGAAGACAAAATTTCTGACTTTTTTAAGTATGATTGTTGCCATTGGAATTGGTGTAAATTCGGCCTGGGGTGGGACGTGTGGTGATAAAAGCGTTAGCTTTAGTCGTTTTGAAGAACCAGAGCACAGAAATTTTTTGTATTCTAATAAGTACGATTTTGATATAGCTGATTGGTGTCACCTTAATAAACAAAGTTGGTGTGTGTCAACGTTTGATTATGGTGAAGAGCCTAAGAAGATTAGTGACAATGTATATAAATGTGACACAAGTGACTGTGGAGCAGGTACATTCGTGTATATGAAGCCGAACCATTATTTTGACGATAAAAATATAAACGAAGAAGGACTTTATATTTGTGTAATTCAAGGTGGTGGGAATACAAGATGGTATCCGCATAAAGTAGAAAGATGTCCCTGTGATTTAAGTAAGTGGACGAAGATTAAAACGGTCAAAAATGCTAGCGATGATAGGGATTGGTATTATAAGATTGAAAAAGATACACGAAAAAGTTGCTATATCGACAAAACCGACAAAAAGAACTGCGGTTGTTTAGAAGGCACAAAAGGTTATAATGTTGGGGAAGATGTAGGTGTTTCTTGTTCCAGTGTGATGTATCTGAATGGAATAGAAAACGCAACAAAATGTTATAAAGTTTGTGTTGATGGAGGGAAGTGGGAAACAAAAATAAAAGAATGTAAGGGAGGATACAGAGTTGCAGATGATGGGTTTGCTTGTGTTGAAGCGACAAATACCCCATCGACCACCACATCCACCCCATCCACCAATAACGGTGAATGTAGCCCAGATGAACTTAATGGAAAGAATGCAAGTAAAGGAAAAAAAAGCGGTGATACGTGTATTGCAACAAAATGTAAAGATGGTGCGTATTTGGTTGTGAAAGACAATCAAAGTCAAGGTTGGTGTGTCTTTCCGACATTTTGCAAAGATAAGCCAAATACAAAACTTAATATTATTAATAATGACAAAACGGATTTACAATGCGTGCCGATTGAACCCAGTGAACCCGCCGCCGGTGAAGAACCCGTCACCGAAGCGCCCGCCGAAGAACAGGGCGATGTGTCCACGTCTGGTGACCAAACGCCCGCCGATACATCAGCCACCGAACAAGAAGCATGTGCCAAGGTTGGACGTTGGGCGTTAGGTACTTGTGTATGTAACGATATATATAAACAATGGAATCATGACAAATTGGATTGTGAATATATACCATATATGCCACAACAAACAAATACAGAATGTATTGATGCGGGTGGCACTTGGACCATGGATAAAAGGTGTATTTGCCCCGAAGAAAAAGAAAGAAAAGGGCAATATTGTGTTGAAAAGTCTGGCGCGCCCACCGATACACCAACCACCGGACAAGACCCATGTGCCGCCGGTGGTGGGACGCCTGGGGATGATGGCGCGTGCGATTGTGGTGATGGTAAAATGTGGGATGACACACAAAAGCAATGTGTTGGCGCGACCGATGCCGGGGGCGATGCCATCACCAGTGAAGAAGCACCGTCTGGCGAAAATACTGATGTCGAAAATAGTGACAGTCAAGATGGTGAAAGTGCGGGACAGGATGTTGCCCAAGAAACCCCGGTTGACCCGGCGGTGGAATGTTCGGAAAATGGTGGCAAATGGGATGCGCAATCCAATCAATGCATAACGCCGGAAATGCAACGTGAAATTGACAGGCAAAAATCACAAGAAAACGTCGATAAATTAAAGGCGGATGCCGACGCCGCACGTGAACGCGAACAATCGACGGAAAACAAATTAATTGGCGCGGCGGGCATTGGCGCAACCGGTATTGGTGGCATGATGTTGGCACAAAGCGCCGCCGAAAACGCCGCCGATGACGATGCCGAACGCGCAATGCGGGCATACCTGGCCACGTTCCGATGTGATTATGGTGGGGGCAAAACCGTTCGCGGTGGTGAACAAGAAATCGAATTGCCGGGTGGAAATGAACTGATTAATCTTTACAGTGAATATATCGCATTGGCAAATGATTTAAAGGTACGCAAAGAACAATTGGGGTTAAAACCCGGGATTGAATCGGAACCGATATTGGATGGTGCAACATCGGGTCTTTATGACGATATTGCGGTTGGCAAGACGGGCGGTGCGTACACGTCACTTGCGCGTGCGTTAATGGACCCCAAGGGCGCGGATGCGGCGGCATGGGCGGCCCAACGCGCGGAAACAGCGAAAAATCTGAAAACCGGGGCAATTACCGCGGGTGTTGGCGCCGGTGGCAGTATGATTGGTAACCTTGCAATAAATTCGGGCGAAGACAAAAAGAATAAAGCAAACGAAATCGAACGTAAATACGACGCCAAAAAAGTATCAGGCGACACAATAAACGCAAACAAAAACACCCCCACCGAACAATAGTCATGCCCCAGCACCACATATAAAAAATAAAAATTAAGATATTAAATCCCTGTTGACACGATTTCAAAAAATTTACTATGATTATATCAAAGCGAGAGATATAACCATGACCAAACATTTTCATAACGCGCTTAATCTGATGGCTTTATTCACCGCATTGCTGGTTGCGGCGGTTATGTATTTTTGGGCGGAATTCATTGAAATTTCAACCGCAAACATATGGTTAAACGGTGTAATTATCGGCACAACAATATTTGGTATTGGCCAGTGCTTTGTCCACATGTTCCGGCTTTTACCAGAATACAAATGGTTGCATGGTTATATAAATAAAAAGCGCAACATCGCCCTTGCCCCCGATTTACTGCGTCCGGTTGCCCAAATACTTACATCGCGCCCAAGTCGCATTTCCGCAAACGACGTTAACGGTTTACTTGACATGATATTAATGCGTTTTGATGACACGCGCGAATCGATAAATTATATAACCAACACATTAATCTTTTTGGGATTATTGGGAACATTCTGGGGGCTTATTTTAACCGTTGGCGGTTTCGCCGAAATAATTGGTGGTCTTAACTTTGCGGATGAAAGTGTACTTCAAACAATGCAGGCCGGCATGACCAAACCATTGGCGGGCATGGCAACCGCGTTTACCAGTTCTTTACTTGGCCTTGGGGGCAGCTTGGCCGTTGGTTTCCTGGGGCTTCAGGTACAGATTGCCCAAAACACAATGTATCACCAATTGGAAGATTTTCTTGCCAAGCGCACAAACATAAACGCAACTCAAGAAATCGCACGTATATTGCCACAAATCAACCTGGCAACACGTGAATTAACAAGAACAATTCAAAACATCGACCAAGACGAACAAAACGTCTAGCAAAAAAATATCTAACCAGAGAGAGAAACACAATGTTAAAACTTCGTTATCGTAACAAACCAAACGCATGGCCCGGATTCGTCGATTTATTTTCGAACTTGGTTATCATATTGATATTCTTGCTGATTGTGTTTGTATTTTTATGGACCACAACCAGTGTATTTAACAAATCGACCGGCGCCCGCGCGGTTGCAGACTTGAAACAAATAAACGCAGAACAAGCGCAAACCATTGAACAAATGGTGGCCGACGAACGCGAAGCGAACTATCTTTTGACACGTGCCCGCGATGAATTATTGGGTCTTGAACAAAACAATGCCGAATTAAACAACGAATTGGTTGCGATTGACACCAGCATTGAAGACTTGGTTACCGCATACGAAAATAAAATCCAAGAATTACAGCAAGAAATGGCCGGTATGCAGGAAACGGTGGACAAACTGAACGTGCAAATTGCCCAAGTAAAATTGGACAAAGAAAAAACAGCCGAACTGGAACAAGAACGCAAAAAATTACAAGACGAAATGACCGCGCAACGCGCCGCCCTTCAAGACCAGTTGGCAAAACTTCAAGCCGCCCTTGATGCCGCCGAAGAAAAATCGCGCAAACAAGAAATTCAATACGTCGAAATGTCAACGCGCCTTAATCGTGCATTGGCCGACAAGATTGCGGAATTAAACGACGTTGCAAAATACCAATCTGAATTTTACAAAGGCATAAAATTGGCATTGGGCGAGCGCACCACAATACATGACGACGGCGACCGCTTTATTGTAAACAGTGACATTTTATTCCCCAGTGGTTCATACAAATTATCCGCCGAAGGAAAAAAGCAATTACACTTGATTGCCAACGTCATCAAAGACATGGAAGACAAAATCCCTACAAACATAAATTGGATTATTCGTGTTGATGGCCACACAGACAACGAAATGGTAATACCGGGCACCGCCAACTATAAAAACAACACCGAACTGTCATTCTTGCGCGCGGCCGCGGTTGCACGCGAATTAACAAACGCCGGTGTTGCAAAGCGTCGCTTGGTCCCAAGTGGCTTTGGCGATATGTATCCGGTCGCATTGGGCAACGACAAGGCAAGTCTTCAGAAAAATCGCCGTATTGAATTACAATTAACAAACCCATAAAAAAGTCCCCCGCAAACGCGGGGCTTTCTTTTAATCAATAATTTCCATTCGAATAATTTCATCTGGGCTTTCAACCCGACCATTGTTTCGTGCACTGCCCCGCTTTATTTTATCAACAAATTCCATACCACTTGTCACACGTCCCCAAAGTGTATAATTGCCACTTTTTAATTCTAACTTTCGAACTCGGTGGAAATATTTGAAAACAAACAAAAACTTGCCCCGATGGGCAAGCTTTGAAACTATGGTTGGGGCAGCTGATTCCCTCGGCATAAAAATGCCTGTGGGGCATTCGTTAGCACTTGAACTGCACTTCGTTTGTTCTCGTTTACTCATTGTCGAACCAGTGCAACAAATTGTTGCATGGTACAAACCAACGCACCACAGACCAAAATTAAAACGCCCACACAGGGCGTTTGAATTTTGGTTGGGGCAGCTGGATTCGAACCAACACTGACGGAGTCAGAGTTTTTTCATAATAAAAGACCATAACCTACCATCACCACCAATAACAAGAACCACAAGGCTTCATTTGTTCTCAAATGTTATCAACAGTCACTGTTTTTATTACAGACTGTCCCACCTGTGTCCCACCATTATTCGTCTTCACTATCACATTCTGATTTGAGTTCATCGTCTTTTTTTTCTCGCTTACTATTTGCAACATTTGAATAAACATCCGCTACAGCAGACAAGATTTTTGCAGCGTTTTCAGCCCCCCCTATACGGTTTACCCATTTTTCTGACACGTTAAGCAAGGCAATCATCGGATTGTCGCTTTTTTCGTGATTTGTTATACAGTCACTGGGGTTCTTTGCAGCAGCATCTAATGTTTGGTCTAACAATTTTACTTTTAGTTTCTGCGACATATCGTCATCACCAACGTCTGCAATTTGCTTGGCGAGTCCTGCATAAGTTTTTGCTGTTGCCTCTTTGTGAGAGTATTCTTCAATCAGTTTTTTGGATGTTTTCAAGTTTGTATTTTGGAATATGCCCAACCATATAAGTGCAGCACAAACTGGTACCAACATAAGGGTCAAATGCGGAGCTTCATCCAATGCGACAGAGACCCCAACGGTACACATCAACACAATTGTGACAATCGTTGGAATAATGGCAACGCATGCCAAAATGCTAATCATCCAGACAAATCTTTTGTACCCGTTGTTATAATTTTTCTCTTCTGTTTCCCGTTTGTTTTTATATGCCTCGGCTAACCCTGCAGACATCGCCCCTGGCAATAAGTTTTCAACTTGGTCTTTTAACGAATTGTATTGAACAGCCCATCCGTTAATGGTATCTGCATAATTTTTTTTGGTGTTTTTTTCTAGTTCATCCAGTTGAACAGTCAACTTATCGTATGTTTTGTCAAGCCGCTCTTTAAGCCCATCAACATGCTGAACCTCCCCTGTTTCTGAATTTTTCGTATCATATCCAAACAACGTCTGATACAGTTTGCGGATTTCGTTTTTGTCTTTTTCCGCCTGAGAATATAATGTTCCGATATTATTAACCTGTTCATTCATTGTTTCAATGTCGTCCAGGATATTAGGGTTAGCCTCAATCACTTTTTTAATTTCGTCCGCTTTGTCAGAAAGTTCTTGAATATCGTCAGTTAAAGCACGTATCGTTGCCACATCTTTCTCAGCCGATTGTGCAAATCCTGATATCGCACCAGTTTTGGAAACAATATCATTGTAAACCGTTTCATATTCTTTATATTTACCTTTCAGCTGAGCCAAACTCCTAACCAAGCTTGTAGCATTTTTTGTTTCTTCTGGAACGCTTATCTCACAGGCAGCAATTCGCTTTGACAACTTTTCTACGTCGGTTTTCAACAGCTCCAATTCTTTCAAAACACTTTCAGAATTCGTAAAATCGTACTTTTTTTTCATTAATGACACCCCTAATACCACATTGTTATCTTTTATCATTGACTATCATAGACAATCACCGTCAACTTTTCCATTGTTTTTTCTACATATCTAATATATCATAGACGTGTATCCGCAAAGGATGCCGAAGAGTTGAAAACTTCGTTGCGTAGGGTGCAGGGATTGCACCAAAAAATAATCCCCGCAAGTGCGGGGAGCTGTGGCACATAAGGCAAGTCCGAAAACCACAGGTCATTCTACGCAATGATTTTTCAACCTCCCCGCGCCATCTTTTGCACAACAATAGGTGGCTTTTTTTATGAAAAAACTCTTAATATCATGCTTCATATTGCCTGCGCTGGTTGCATGTCATGGCAACAAACAGCCTCTTACCAAATACTTCAAACCATATAAACACTGTTTATACGATGAACACAACGGTATAACCACCTGTGAAAGCCTGGAAATCAGTCATGGACTTGTATTTGAGTGCAAGCATACACAACCCGACAATAATTTAACCTGCACCAGCACAACACTGTTTGATTTCAATGACCTTAATAAACTGCCGATTTACTATAATGAATTTGAATTCAAAATAGATTCCAAGCCAAAGTCTAAATCACAGAACATAACACTTATCGTCAACATACACACAGACTTAGAAACGCCATTGACAGCAAATAAAGTCAACGACAAAAACCAACGGTCTTTCAAATTTAACATCGTATCAGACAATTGTTATGACACATACTGTGACGAAAAAATCAATATATTCTTAGACAGAGAATACATATCAAAAAACATTGAAAACGGTATTTCATTAAAAATATACGGCAAAAACAACCAGTCATCAATATTGCACGTTGAACCACAACACATTGCAGATTTTGACAAATTCTTAACAAGTAAGGGATTATAGTATGACACGTGGTATCATATACATAATGTGGAATGAATTGTTTCCCGAACTGGTGAAAATAGGTATAACCAGTGGAAGCACGCCATCAGACGTAGAAAGGCGCAGGAAAGAGCTGTCCTGTGGTGAAAATATGCCACAACCATTTGAAGCAAAATTTGCCATTTGTGTGAACAACTACCAAAAAATTGAACAAATCATCCACAAAGGACTTGCAAAACTACGCCATAACCCACATCGTGAATTCTTCAAACTAAGCGTTGACGAAGCCATCAATCTACTTTCTGGATACATCATAAGTGGTAGCGCAGTTGAAGTACCAATAAAAAACTCTTTCAACCAAGAAGAAAAAAAGGCAATACAAACACTACAAAAACAACGTGCCAATATCACTTTCAGGTCTTTGGGAATACCCGTTGGCACAACATTAACTTTCGCTTCTGCACCGCACATAAAAGTCAAAACAAAGAATGATTCACGTATTGTAATTTTACCAAACAACAAACACACAACACTGTCACAAGCAGCACGCACATTTCGCAATCAGACAAATCCTAAGAACAACATAAAAGGTTTGCCAGATGGGGCGAAAGACTTCTTGTACAACGGAAAAACCTTGTGGGAACTATTCTTGGAAAAACAACGTGCGGTCATAGAAGCATAAACTTTATAATCCTAAATATAATTTCAAGGGATTGTCCACAGATTCACACGACTTATTCTGGTCTGTTAAATGCAAAACTTTTTCCATTGCACGCAAGTCGCCAGATAACGCTTTCTTAAACAAAACCACCGCCATCACATCTTGATTTGTTATATTTGAGATGTCTGGAAACTCTCTTTCAATGTCTTTCACATCCATTGCTGGTGACTCAACAATCAACTGCAATGTTTTGGCGAAATGTTTCTGCTGCCTACGTGACTCGCCACTCGCGATTCCACCTTTCCGCCCCAATTCTCTTGCTTCACTCTCGCTTCGTATTTTGTGTAAATTTTGTTCATTCGCCATTTTTAGCCTCCATTAGCAAAACATATCACAGTCAAGGATAAAGTTATCATTTAGCCTTGTGTCACTCACCCCCAATTCCTTGGAAAAATACTCGTCAACCCTTGGTGAATACACAGATTTTACCATTATGTCTGCCCCAAATTGTTTTGAAGTCGTCAATTTATCTTCTTCACTCGTCCAAACATCCATTTTTAGTTGATAAGACAAACTTTTTAACACATCCATGACTTCAGCCACCTGAAACTTGCTTATAATCCCCAAAAGAAAATGCGCATGCCTATTATTATATTTTCCAAACTCTTGCACACCCACCAATATAAAATACCGTTTGTGCACCTTATTCCAATGCCTCCCCAACAGTTTTCTAAACAGTATACAAAATATCGGCTTACAACTCTGACATAACTCAATCTTGTTTTCTGGTGGAACGCGAAATCGTACAGACACGAACAAAACACCATTTGACTCCAAACCAATCTTATTCAACCAATTTACAATCTCATATCTTGCAACCATATCTCTTACCAATTCTTTTCCAACTGCACACATTTTTGTGGGCAGTGAATATTAAGATTTAACTTTAAGGTGATAAATAGCCAAAAAACAGCACAGTACCAGCGCATAAAGCAATAAAATTCAGACCAATAACATTACAGTCCGTTTTGAGTTTGTATCCAGTTATAGAACTTATTTGTGTCAATAAAAACCTTGCGCCCAATACGAACAACTGAACCACTAGATTTCATGCCATTGATAGTTTCAAGATTGATAAGCTTCCGCATTCCACCATAAGTAAAGGCAGGATTTTCGGCAACAAACTGTTTTACAGTCTTCAAAGACACACACGCATTTTCTACCATAATTTACTCCTTGTTATTCTGCTGTGATACCACGAATATAATATACTTTGACAAGGAGATAAAGACGGCATGCATGCATCCCGTACTAATAAGTTTTACTTATCTAGCACTTCCTTTTTGAAACGATTATATAGTTGTATCGCCCGTTCTTTTCCTAAGAATTTTGTTGTACCATCAGGATATTCTAACGTGCATTTATCTAATATGGCTGCGATTATATCCCGTCTGGTAGGCTTTTTACCTGGTGTAGCAGGATTAACAAGTAATGCTGTACCATGTTTTTCATATTCTTCCTTAAAAAACTGGAACGCCGCCCCCATTACTAATTCGTCTTGTTCCCATCTACGTTTGGAAGCATCGGATGCATTTTTATGAATCGCACGTTTATAAATATCTTTTGCACGATTTTTTAACTCATCTGGTTGAGCATCTGGAAGATATTCTTTGTTAATCAGGTATTGAACCGCCTGATATGCCGTGTCCAAAAATCTGTTGCGTTGCTTCTTAGCATATTCTGTACCCCACATCTGACGGTCAACCAACACCAACATCTGTTGCAGTAGCATAAAATCTATACCATACTCAAAATCTGTGTGCGATTTAATAAAATCAAATAATTCATCTTCATCCGACAAATCAAAGGCTTCCATCATATGATGCAGCAATATCTGAACCTGAAAAACAACATCCTCATTTTCCCCTCTAGGCTTATTTTGTAAATCCTGTCCCAAAACCCGCTGCAAACAACTTTTATCAAACGCCCAGTTATTGTACACAATTTTACCCAAATCAGATTCAAGCTTTGACATCACCGTCACCTTTTGTTGTAAAGTATATTTTTGCCGTATCCTCCATTACAGAACGTTTATATCCAGGCGACAGATGCGCATAACGTTTTGTAATTTTTAAGTCTTTGTGTCCCAAAATTTCTGCAATAATTGCCATATTTACATTAGTCATCGCCAAATAAGATGCGCAAGTGTGTCGCAAATCATGAAATCTAAAATTTTCTATCCCTGCAGTCCTGATTATATCTTTCCAACAATACGTAATATCCAGCGCACCAGACCCATCATGACTCGGAAAAACATAAGGACTTTTTCCGCGCTTAGCATACAACTTTTTTAATTCCTCCAGCGCAGGCTCTATCAACTGCAACACCCTATATTCACCATTTTTAGTCTCCCACAAAATTGCAGTATTAGCATTAAAGTCAATATCCTCCCAGCGCAAGCGCAGAATTTCCATCTTGCGTGCCCCAGTAGTCAATGCAACCAAAACAATCGCGTAAATATAAGGATTTGTAGAATTTCGTGCAGATTCAAGCAAGTTTTCGCGCTCTTCATCTGACAAATATCTCACGCGTGGTTTAGGCTCTTGTAAATGTGATATTTTACTAATTGGGTTATCATCTATCCATTCAAGCTCTTTGACCGCATAAGAAAAAACAACCGACAATGCCGCCATATATCTATTAACCGTTGAACAAGACTTCTTCTTACCCCTGGTTTCCATATTTTGTATCTTTTCACGAGCATCCAAAATCATTTTTGTGTTGATGTTTATTAGCGCATACTTACCCACCAGCTGTCGCCAAACTTCCAAATGCCTCTTGGTATCAACTGCACCATTCCCCTTGTATGGCAACACCTTGTTAACATACAAATCAATCAACTCTTCAACAGTGCGCTTTTTTGCCTCACGCACAATCAAGCGCATACCACCCCTTATATCAGATTGAGTTTTATCTGCCCATTCTTTGGCAAGTGTCTTTGTAGTAAAAGTTTCAGAAATTTCAGGATACCCCTTTAACCGAACCTTTACACGATATGACACCTTTCCATTTTTTGACTCGCGTTTTTCAATAGTTGCCATTTTTGTATTCCTTAGAACAAATCATAACCGTTTATGCAACTGTACAACCCCACAGCCACAACGTCAACAAGATTCAGAATCTGACAATGTTGATTAACAAAACCCCAGAAAACCGCCAACACACCCACAAAAACCCACCACATGGGACAATTACGGGACAATAACTACCAAAAAGAACAAAAATTTTACCATTTTGCAATCTATCATCCCTGAAATGATTCTATTTGATTATGATTCGTTATACCGTGTGTCCCGTCAGTGTCCCAAAAACAAAATAAACACCCTGCCAAACGACAGGGTTTAACTTTACAATCAGCAGATATTACTGACAAAATTCTTGGTTGGGGCAGCTGGATTCGAACCAACACTGACGGAGTCAGAGTCCGGAGTTCTACCATTAAACTATGCCCCAATGCGCCCCGGATTATAAGGCTTTTATTTTCACAACGCAAGCAGAAAGTTTTTTCCATGTAAAAATTCCCACGCAATGGTTCCTATGGAACCGGCCCCCAAAAATACAAATAATTTATATTGGATAAATAACAAAAAGGGGGAAATACACATGACACAGGTAAAAATACTTGGTGCATTGGTTGCGTGTCTTGCAATAGTTTCGCGCGCCGACGCATGCACTGGAATCACCCTAAAGTCCAACGATGGCGCAACAATTGTTGCACGCACAATGGATTGGTCGGGTGCCGAAATGAACAACATGTACACAATTGTTCCACGTGGCCATGAACAACAATCTTTATTACCCGATGGTTCGACAAATGGTTTGAAATACACATCATTATACGGGTATGTTGGCCTGGCGGTCCAACAACCTGAATTTGTCGTCGACGGCACAAACGAAGCCGGCCTTTCAGCCGCCCTGTTTTACTTTCCAAACTATGGTGAATATATTGAATACAACGAAGCATCCAAAGACATAACCCTTGCCGACTTTCAAGTCGTATCATGAATATTATCACGCTTTTCCACAATTGACCAAGTCAAAGAAGCCATTAACAACGTCCGCATTGTTAACATAGACCCCAGCGCATCAACCGTCCACTGGCGCATAACGGAACCGAATGGTCGTCAAGTTGTAATGGAAATTGTAAATGGCGCCCCCAACTTTTATGAAAACGAAGTTGGCGTATTAACAAATTCACCTGGATTTGAATGGCAACTGACGAATTTAAACAATTATTTCAATTTGCATCCTGGCACTGCGGGTCCAACACCATTTGGCCCAATAAGATTACGTGCATTTGGGGCGGGTTCTGGATTTCTTGGGTTACCGGGTGACTTTACCCCACCATCACGTTTTGTTCGTGCGGCATTTTTTTCAACATATTCAATTCCCCAAAACACCGCATACAAAGCAATCGAACAATCATTTCATATTTTGAACAATTTTGATGTTCCATTGGGCATTCAATTTGCGATTGGTTCAGCCCCGAACAACATGCCATCTGCGACACAATGGACGGTTGCGACCGACCTGAAAAACATGAAGATATATTATCACACGATGTACAATCGTCTTATTCGTCGCATTGACATGACAGATATTGACTTTACATCTGTACCGTTTCAACATCATTCACTTGACATCGGAACACAACAAACAATAATTCCGGTCAAGATAGACACAAAATAACAACAATCGGGGCATTACGCCCCGAATTATTTCCACGCACTTGGGATATTGGCATAGTCGGACAGACCGGTATCCCTATAATACATATCATCAACATAACTCGTTGTCGCATCGGGCCAAATTTCATATAAATATTGCCCATTTATTCGCGCCGACGGCCCGGTTAAACCAGTACAACCAGAAAACATATGGTCGAACATTTGGTACTGCGCACTGCCCGATATGTCGCCAAATAAATTTTCGGGGATTGATGTTAACTTCGCACAACCATAAAACGTACTGTCGAACATACTGCTTGCCGGTGGGCCTTTTATCCCCGCAAATAAACCATCGGGGATTGAACCGGTCAAACCACTGCAACCATAAAACGTATAGTTAAACATACTACTTGCCGGCGGGCCACTTATACCCGCAAATAAACCCGACGGTATCGATGTCAAACCACTGCAACCTTCAAACGTACTTTGAAACATATAACTTGCCGGTGGGCCACTTATACCCGCAAATAAATTTTCCGGTATCGATGTCAAACCACTGCAACCTTCAAACGTACTTTGAAACATATAACTTGCCGACGGACCACTTATACCCGCAAATAAATTTTCGGGGATTGATGTTAACCCACTGCAACCATAAAACGTATATTCGAACATACGCTCTGCCGGTGGGCCACTTATACCCGCAAATAAATTTTCGGGGATTGAACCGGTCAAACCACTGCAACCAGAAAACGTACTTTCAAACATATAACTTGCCGGCGGGCCACTTATACCCGCAAATAAACCCGACGGTATCGATGTTAACCCACTGC
>JAGBGA010000031.1 GCA_017936185.1 Alphaproteobacteria bacterium
CCCCCGGAGGTATTATTCTCGCTACACACGCCGTCTTTGCGTGTATAGCCGGTTCTGCAAACGCATGTTCCGTATGAATTTCGTTTTTCATTACCGTCCGTATCGCATTTGGCAAGGCATTGACCGCCAAATGGTTCGTAACCGGGATTACATTTACAATTCGAATTTACATATTCTTGGTTGTCCGAATTTGCGTCCAATTCAGTTTCGGCATCCGATTGATATGTCGAATTGTCCGGACATAATAATGATTGATAGAACATTTCAGAAATGCTGTTGATACATTCATCATCGTTCGGACAGGCGTTATTGCTGCCATCAAACACCGCGTATGCACACGTTAATGCAACGTTGCGACATGCACCGCGCATGACGTTGTATACACTTGATACATTCGCACTTGACGACCAGGCATTAACCTGGGTCACTTGTTTGTTATAGCATTCGGCAACGTCAACCATGCAACTTGATGCATAGTCGGATATTATGTTTTGCTGGGCCGCTTTGATATTTACCATGGCGCGTTGAACATAGTTCACAACAACGTCGTTATATGGTTCATATACGTCGTTCGAATTGTATGTGTAACGTTGACACTTGTCCAAAACCGCGCGGCAAAGGCCTTCGTCGGTGACTTTTGATTTTGTACCGATTTTTTGAAGTAAATATTTCGCAACACATGAACCATCGTTACCACCCATTTCTGACCCGCTATCTTCCTTGCAGTCGTCTTCGGATATATTTTGATTTTTATATGCGTTTTCCAAAAAGGCGTCATTAATTGCCGCGTTGTTATAATTTTCCATAAATGCGTTGATGTTCGATATGTTTTGCCCCAATACAACATCGCCGTTTTCATCGATATAACGCTTGGTCGGGTCAACACATTTAAAGTAATTTTCGCCACACACCATTTCATCTTTCATACATGTTTCAAGTGCACCAATGCATGCCTTGGCATCGTATTGGTTTTTGTTTTGCAAGACCGATAAACGCGCCTTTTGCAACATGCGGTTCGCACTTCGCACGTTTGATAACAAGGTTTCGTTCATCTTGGACAAACCTTGTTCATATGCGATACAATCTTTGTCAATCGCCAAATCATAATTGCCGGTTATTTGCTGGGGCGTGGCGCCCGCGTCTTTACATTCGTTTAAAATGTTCTTGCAACGCTTTTTCGCCGCGTTGTAAAGGTCGGAACCGCGAAGGTTTGAAAAGCTGTCCCCGGAATTGCCGGTCAGGAAATCAAGACTGAATAAATCGTCCGAATCCGATGAAAAATCAAAATCCAAGTCTAAATCAAGGTCAAAACCACTGTATGTGTCCGACGAATATGTCGTGCCCGCCGATGGATCGCGGATAAGGTCTTCAATCTGGTCCAACATGTTGCGCGTTTCAGATGTGTCAACAGTGCCCGACAATGCCGCTTCTGCTTCGGTTTGGGTCATGATTGCGCGTATTTCGTCCGCCGATAATCCAACGTAACGAATACGCTGGGCCACTTCGTTCAATTGGGCGTTGGCGTCTTTGACCGCCGTTTCAACCTTGGTATAACGGGACAGGTTCGCAGAACACGAACAACGCTTTTGATTGGCGTCGATTACGGCACAAAACTGGTCCATGCATTCGTTGTATTGTTCTTGGCATGATTTGTTCAAAGTGGCGGTTTCTTCCAAACGCGCCGTTGCGTCCGCAATCGATTCACGCGTGGTGTCTTTGCCGGCACGCGATTGAAGACGGCGAATATCGTCGGATATGTTCGATCCAGTCTGAAGCCCAGTGTCACCAATTATTGCACGACCGCCAACTTCGGCCGTTGATGGACGCAATACCAAGCCCGCACGACGTACGGCAGGATTGCTGTTAATACTGGCCGATGAAACACGCGAATTGCGACCAACAGTGTTTACCGCCGCGTCAAGCCCACTTCGCGCAGATGCATTCGTGCGATTGCCAGAAACAGAACGCGTGATTACGTTTGTGCGACTTTGTACGTTGCGCGTTCTGGCGGTTGATGGCGTGGCCGGCGCACCGGTAAATACACGCGATACAGTTGAACGAATTGTATTCTTGGTATCATTCGCCGATGGTGCGACGGTTGTTTGTCTTGACGTCGTGCGCGATACCGCAGTGCGCGAATCCGACGACGAACGCGATGATACAGACAAAGATTCAGACGCCCCAGATGACGGAACAGCACGCGAAGCAACCACGCCAGATGCAAAGCATGCAGGCGCGCAAACCATCATTGCAAAAATACAGGTTGACAGTTTTCTCATATTCCTTGGGGCAATTATACCATAAAAAAAAGTTTTAGTCACCGGTTTATTTAATATAAATACAATATTTTTTCAGAAAATTACAACATGCTGAAATTCTTGCGGATTATTTTCGCACTGCGACGAAGGGCGGCACTTTCGGTTGCGTCCATGCGCGGCATCAAAGTACCAATAACACCACAATTACCAACAATGCGCGGTAATGACATGGATAAAAACCGGTCGCCAACACCGTCGGCAACACTGACCGTCAAGATACGACGTTCGTCATTTACGATGCAACGTACCAAGTCTGCAACCGCACCCGCAATACCATCCCATGTGGCACCGCGACCTTGGATTATTTCATAGGCCGCATTATGCACACGATGTTCAATTGTGCGACGCGTCGTCATGGGAAGGGTTATCTTGGTTTGCTTGCAAAAAGTCGCCAAGTCCAGACCACCAATACACGCAGACGACCAGGCAATCATACTGCTGTCACCATGTTCACCAAGGACGTATGCATTAATCGATTGGGTGGATACAGATAACTGGCGCGATAATATCGTGCGAAGACGTGCAGAATCCAACATGGTACCCGTACCAATGACACGCGATGGGGGTAACTTGGAAATCTTTTGCGCCAACATTACCATGACGTCCAATGGATTGGTTACAATGATTAACTTTACATTCTTGGGGTCAACATGCGCCATAACACGCGGAACAATGTCACCAATTACCGCCACGTTGGCATGAAGCAAGTCGGTACGTGTTTGACCGGGACGCTGGTTCGCGCCGGCCGCAATTATTACAATTTCACTGCCCCGGATGGCGCGATATGTGTTTACCGCAGTTATTTTTACATCGTATGAAAATGCCGCCGCATGCCCCAAGTCTTCGGCCGCCGCACGTGCACGAACACCGTCACGATCAAACAGCACAATTTCATGCGCAAGACCGGTATTCTTGACCGCCGTCGCAACCGCAGAACCAACAGAACCAATGCCAATAATTGATATTTTCATACTTTTATCCCCCCAAAAAAAATCTTTAATCTTTACACGTCATTATAGCACATATTTTTGCAATTTGGTATGGGTAATTATTAATAAAAAACCGCCCAGATGTCCTGGGCGGCCGGGGTGTAAAGAAAGGATTTTCATGTGATTATTTTTTCTTTTTTTGGGTCTTGCTTTTATTTTGCACCGACTTTTTCTTGGGTGCAATTTCATCACGCGTTGACATGATATCGATGTCAACGTCACCGTTGGCCATGTCCATAACACTGTTTACGTTTTGACGTAAATTTGGATGACGGTCGGCATATTTCTTGATTGCCAATAAAACCGCTGCAGTCACAATCTTTTCCATGTCTTTGATATCAACTTGGTCAGATACTTTGCCGCGAATACTGGACATGACGCCACGCACAGTGTTCTTGGCACGACGGATAAACGCACGACGACGGTGCGCGCGCACTATTTCGCGTATCCACATCAATATCAACATGACAAGTAACGGAACAATTACACAAAATAAAAAATACCGATACCAACCATCACAAAAATTAGTCGTAAATACAGAATCACAAAGACGCTTGAAATGTAAAAAAGTAACCGCCGCCATTTCATAAACAGCCAATGCAGTAAAACATATTTTCGATTTTAATAACATGATTGCCCCCCTTACTTGGTTATGCCTGGATACAGTGTGCAAAATTTTAAACAAATTGTCACCAGGTATGATTTCATAAAGTTGTTGAAATATTGTTTTTGTCAATATATAATACAGTGAAAAAAGAGGTTTTTAATTGAAAAAATTTTGCGTTTTTTGCGGAAATCCGCCAGAAAATAAGAATATGGAACACGTTATTCCACAGTGGCTTAGCAAATATACCGAAAGATTTAACGAAGAATGTCACCAGAAAACTGTGACAGATGCGAAAATCCGCTTTCGCAACTTGAAATTCCCGGCGTGCACAAAATGTAATGACGCGTTCGGAAAACTGGAATCGGCGACCAAGCCAATATTATTATCAATCATGGAAGGCAAACCTGTTTCAGGTGAACAGATTAACATACTGCTTGATTGGTTTGATAAAATTCGTGTCGGAATATGGTTGTTGGAATTAATACTTGCAAAAAAAGTAGATGAAATTAATCCAGGATTTCATATCGCAGACCGAATGGGACAAAAAGACAGATTGCTGATGGTGGAACGTGTCGAGGGAAATCCAAAAGGACTGGCGTATGCCGGCACAGGAACAGAATTGTTCTATAACACACCAACCGCAATACAATTAATCGTTAATGATTTTATTTTTACAAATGCGTCTGAACATGGACTGGTATCTGCACGCATGGGATTCCCATGTCGACAGAAAATGCCAATACGTGACGGATTCCAACCCATTGAAGTAGAAGTTATGCCCGGACGTAACAAGACATCACACCCGGTTGTGATGTCGCAAGGTGCAACACCATTCAAAACACTGATATACCAACCAATATACCGCAATTGTTGCAATATACCGCCAGAAGAAAATCCGTATAATTGCGAATATGTACGTAATCATTCTTATGACCCGGATAATGGTGTTGGCGGAATCTTTTTCCAACGCACGAACAATCAAATACACTATTTGGATGCACACGAAACTGTAAACCTGACACCAAAGGCACAACCAAAAAAGAACTTTGACACGATAATTCGAAACGTATTCAAATTGCAAAATTATATGATGGAAAATTTGTATACAATGAAAGATACAGACCCAAAGCTGGCCCAGTATATTCAAAAACAAATACTGTTGAACAAAATATACGCAGGCGAAAAATTACGTTAAAAAAATCCCCATTTGGGGATTTTTTTATTCTGTAACCGGTTCTGTATCTTTGGGGGTGTCTTGACTTTTTTCGCGTTCTTCGACAACGCGTGCGATTGTTTCAATTTGTAATAACTGGTTTTCAAGGGCGGCACGTTCCGAAGATTTGTATCCCGTTTCTGAATCGGGCGAAACGGTTGCGCCACTTGACGGTTCTTTTTTAGCATTTTCAACCGCCGGATTAATCAGATTTTTGTAAATTTCAATCGCTTCGTGTGTGCCGGCCATATCACGTGCCAGCAAACGATTTTCCGGCCCCGGAAAGAACCAGTCATCCAACTTTACCGCCGTAATTTGCATAATTGGTCGGGTGCGTGCCTGGGCCAGCCATTCTGGCAACATTGGCGTATCAGAATAATACCACAATGCACCCCAATAAAAACCACCCATTACAACAATACCACGAATAATACCAAATATAACCCCAAGGGTTTTATCGGTGACATTCATTATGCTGTCTTGGATTTTATCACGTAACTTTTGATTCAAAAAACCAACCAGCAACAACATCGCAAAGAATATAATAAAATACGATGCAACCAATGTGCCAACCGTTGATTCCGGTAAATCAAACCAGCCTTGTAATAACCGGTCCAGCCATGGGGATGCAAAACGCGCAGATATCGCCGCGACAACCCATGACAACGTCGCGATGGTTTCAAAAACACCACCGCGAATCGTCGCCCAAATCGTGGACGCCACAATGACGCCCACATAGATATAGTCAAGTACAGTTAAATCAAACATATCTGTTCCGATTTATATTATTTCTTTTTGTCTTTGCGAACCAATACATAGCCCAAGCCTGCAACCAATACAATTAACAGACCCCAGAACCAAATTACACTGCCGCCTTCATTTTTTTTTACGTCGTTTGACGCGGCATCTTCTGATTCAGTGGCAACGGCAACATATTCTGTGATTGCACTTGCACGATCGGCATGTTCGGATTTAAATTTTTCCGCGTCTTCGGCCATTGCTTTTTTGTTTTCGGCCGCAGCAGCTTTTTGTTCGTCGGACATGTCTGCTTCGATATGACCACGAAGTGTGTCTTGCATAAAGTCAGCATAACCTTGTTCACATTTGTCACCAATTACCAAAACAGGAACACCACCATTATCAAAGTTACATGTCTTTAACGCATCCTGGAATTTTGGCAAGTTCGCTTGGTCCATAACGTTTACTTCGGTAACCTTTAATTCAGGGTATTCGTATACCAATGTGCTTGAAATAAATTCACGTGCGTGGTGGCAATGCGGGCACGATGGTGAATAATACACCGTAACGTCGGCCGCAGACGCCGCACCAACAAATGTTAATCCAAAAATCGCAGATAATAATGTTAATTTTTTCATATTTACTCCTTTCGATACGACGATTATAGAAAATATTTTGTTGTCGGCGCAAGTGCTTTTTAATAAATTTTTCCTGTTGAAAAATAATAAAAATATTGCATCTTGTATAACCGGATACCAAGGAGATAAAAAACATGTTTACAATCGAACAATTCCCATTGCCATATGCAACCGACGCATTGGCACCGTATATATCCCAAGAAACAATCGAAACACACCATGGAAAACATGTTGCGACGTATATAGATAACTTGAACAAATTAATTGAAAATACACCATATGAAGAAATATCATTGGTTGACATAATACAGGTGGCAAGTAAAAATCCAGACGACGCGAAAATATTCAACAATGCCGCCCAGGTATATAATCATGATTTCTTTTTTCATGGAATGTGCCCAAAATGCGACACAAAAATTCCACAAGAAATTATCGACGCGTTCGGAAACGAAGCAAACTTTAAAGCACAATTTAAAAATGCTGCAACTTCTTTGTTTGGCAGTGGTTATACGTGGCTGGTTCGTGATGGCGACCAATTGCGCATTATTAACACCGCAAATGCAGATACACCAATCGCACATAACATGACGCCAATTTTAACCATCGACGTATGGGAACATTCATATTATCTTGATTACAAAAATAAACGTGCCGATTTTATTGACACGTTTCTTGACAATCTGGTCGATTGGAATTTTGTTTCGGAAAACCTGAAACAATAAAAGAACCGCCGATTGGCGGTTTATCTTTTTATTTCTTGGCAACGCGTTCGCGAAATTCACTGCTGGGGCGGAATGTCGCAACACGACGCGCAGATATAACCGCACTTTCACCAGTCTTGGGATTGCGACCCATGCGGGCGTTTTTTTCAAGAATCTTGAAAGACCCCAATCCAGCAAACTTTACTTCTTCGCCATTTATCAATGCATCACGAATTTCATCAAAAACCACATCAACCATCTTGTACGCGTCCGCCATCGTTAAACCAAAACGTTCGCGCAATCTGTTTGCAAAATCATTTCTTGTTATCGTTGCCATTTTTTACCCCTTGGTTATATTATACTCTAATCAAAGCAGCGCCCCATGTCAACCCACTGCCAAACGCAGGGTACAAAACAAGTTGCCCAGGCTTTATCATTCCATTGTCAAACGCATACGCCAATGCCAGAACCCCAGATGCACTGCTGGTATTCGCGTGTCTGTCGACGGTTACCAAAATTTTATCCATCGGAAAACTTAATCGTTCGGCACAACTGTTGATTATGCGAAGGTTCGCTTGGTGTGGGATAATCCAATCAACATTTTCAGCCGTTATGCCCGCGTGCTCCATGATATAGCGCGCCGCATCAGGCATGCATTGGACCGCTTTTTTATACGTTTCGGGACCATTCATTACAATCTTGGAATCGGGTGTGCCATGCAGACATTCGTATTCGCCACCATCAGACATTATAACAGTGTCGATTATGCCAGAATAACTTGACGAAGAATGTTCAAAAATCAATGCGCCGGCACCATCACCAAACAACACCGCCGTCGAACGATCGGTCATGTCAATAAAGCGCGTCATCTTTTCGGCACCAATTATCATAATACGACGATGAATACCCGCCGCAAAGAACGCACGCGCACAATGCAAACCATAAATATACCCAGTACACGCACCACGAACATCAAATGCCGGGGCGTTATTCTTGGCACCAAGGCGGCCCATAACTTGGACCGCGACAGACGGAAAATCCAATTCAGCGGTCACACTTGACACAATGACCAAATCAATATCATCAATTGTTAAGTTCGCATTTTCCAGCGCACGTGTCGCCGCAATTGTTGCCATGTCAAAAACACTTTCATCATCACGCGCAAAGCGACGCTCACGAATACCGGTACGGGTCGTAATCCATTCATCCGTCGTATCCATTATACGTTCAAAGTCTTGGTTGGTCATAATGCGCGACGGTAAATACGAACCGTATCCAATCAATCTGTTTCCCATAAAATAACCTTCCTTGGTATTTATTTTTGCGAAAAGAATTATAAATAAAAAATACCAAAGCGCAATATTATTTTATGGGATTTTTTTCAGCCTTGGTCGCTTTGTCGATTGCAAACGAAAGGCTGTCAAAGCGACGCATTAATTCTTCGATACTTTTCTTGTACAGCAAAAGTTGGTGCAATTTACGCGTGCTTTTTATCATGCCGTCGGTATTATCAGGATTGGAAATAATTTCCGCCAATATCTTGCGTTGCGTGTCTTGAACACATTGATATTTTTCAGCCCATTCATGACGCACAGAATACAATACATCCGGTTCAGATACATTGGTCACAGAATTTTGGACATGGCCATCGTGCGAATAGTTTTTGTTTTCTGTTTTATCCACAAATTCGCCGTCATTACCAGTGTCAAAATCCGCCCCGCCATTACCGGAACCCGCCGCTTCTTTTATTAAATCAGTCACTGAAAAACATGTGGCAAAATTAATCGATAAATATTGCGTTTTATCACGAATTGCAGCATGATATTTTTCACAATCGTTCCCAAGATGATCGGCAAAAAAATCAATAGCAACAAATTCATCGTCACACACAGACCATACAATTCGTGGCTTGTCAAATAACACCCCCATGCTTTGTGTCAAGCGATAGCTGTTTTTAAAGTCAACCAACATTGATACTTTGGCCACACCATCTTCGACATAAACAACCTTTCTTCCTTGGGTATCTGTTGGCATAACATTTATACGTTCAATTTCTTGCAAAACACTTAACAATACCACCTTGTTTTTACCGGCAGCCGAACAAATATCTTTCCATATATTTTTTGGAATATATTTTTTTATTTTTGTGACCTTTGGCAAGTCGACTTTACCTTGTTTTTTGGGGTACAATTCTTGTTTTGCCTGTTTTTTTTCTGTGGCTTTGGTTGATTTTTTACTTTCTTTGCGTTCTTGGCGTGCATTATCTTCTTGTATCAATTGAACAACTTTACCCAAGACAGCATCACAACTGTCGCGATGAATACATTTAATTTTTGCACCATCGTGGCGAACACAATCTTGAACATTTATTGATGCACTTTCCCAACATGAACGGGCTTTCTTGACATAACGTAATACAATATCAGCGCTGCACGCGGCAACAACATCTGATTTAGACGTGCATAAATCTGCCATTTCTTCAATTGTTAACCATTCATCTGTTTTTGACGGCAATGCCTGGGACGGCAGCTTTTTAGAGCTCTTCAAGGGCACATCCAATGATTTTGCAGCAGACTTTGCATTTTCACGTTCTTGCAAAATATCTTTCAGGTTGATTTTTTCATCTTCATCAACAACATTAATATTTGGATATACGCGGACAAATTCCAATGCATTTGATAAGCCAGGTTCACGACCGTTTTTAACATCATTTAAAATCGCACGACGTACAACAACCGCTTCGACATCGGGGTTTAATTTACCAATCAATACACCCAAATCATTAATCGAATGCAAACAAATCAGACCAGCCATCGAACGTGGCAAAACAGTGTCAGATTCAATCTTGAACCCAGAGCAATTAAAGTCATTTTCAATGATGACATTCGACAAATCTGGCCATTTAACACCCTTTTTCTGACGCCCCATGTCAACGTCGCCCCATATTTCCAATGGGTGCAACGAATCAAATTCATCATACGGCAGATTAAACAAATCAACCGCAACAGGTTTATATTGTCCGGATTCGTCCAGACCAATAAACGCATCGTACGTATTACCCTTTTGTGCCATGTTTTATCCTTTTATCACCAAACACTTGTATATATAATACAAAAGCGACAATTTGTCAATCATCTGCTTGATAAATTTTATTGAACACGCGCATTTATTGTTATAAAATCGCCGGGACGTGTCCCTATAGTTCAACAGGATAGAACGAATTCCTCCTAAGAATTAAATCCAGGTTCGAGTCCTGGTGGGGACGCCAAAAAATAAAAACACCCATGAAATGGGTGCTTTTTTTATTTTTGGCGGCCCATGTTTTGCGTCATAACAAGAACAACGTCGTCCTTGCGCCCGCGATACACAGAATCAACAACACGTGCATCAAATTTGTGTTCGGGACGCTGAATAATCGCGCGTTCAAAATGCGACATAAAGTTCGCCCAATTTCCATGATTGGCATTCCACATATAATTCATGCAAATGCGACCATTTTTACGGGATAAATTTTGGTTCGCAATCGGACGCAAGATTTCATTATAAAAACGTATCATGCGCGGTTCGCGTATCATGTCTTGAAGATACAAATAATCAAATATGTTTGACAATATTACAACATCGTATTTTTCTTGGAAATTCTTGGTTACGCCGTCAAGCCCACAATGAACAAAATTTATTTTTTCCGGTAATGCGTCACGTAATTTTTCAAAGTTTTCTGGACTGCGTATGTATGAAATGTTGGGCTCTATATATTTCGCACAGATTGCACCATGATACTTGAACAAAGCATTGCCATACATTATGTATTTGGCCAAAAACACCATTAATTCATGTGAAAACTTTGGATAAAGGGGTTTAATAATTTTCTGGTTGAAAAATTCGTTTTTTTCAAAAAAGAAATCCATAAAATTCGCGTAATCAAGATTTTTTATCATCTTGGTTTTTAATTCAACAACACAATTTTGCGCCGAATTTATATCAAATGTATCAACATGTGTGGCGCCCGCCAAATAAGCTTCGAACGCATGATCGCCAGATGCACCAACCGTCAAAACACGTTCGCCATTGACGCCGCCTATTACACGAAGTGTATCAACCGCATTTTCGTTGGTAAATAAATATACAGGGTCTTGGTCTTGGAAACTGTAATCTGAATCAATATTCATTACATACACCTTTTTTATCTTTGACAACCATAACAACAAAAATATTAACACAAACTTTTACATTGTCAACAATATAAAAAGGAATAAAAACAGCGCACAAACAATGTTTTTTTATTGCGTCGCGATAAAAATTGTTCAATATTATGTGAACAAAAAAAGAGTCGTTATGAAAAACAAAGCCGTAAAAATTGGAATTATCGCAACAATTGCACCGCATATTTTTTGCTGTGGAATACCTTTGTTTTTGGCAGTTGTGGGCTTGATTGCGCCAGATGCGGCACACTTTCACATTTTGCCACACTGGATGGAACCATGGTTGTTTTTATTTTCG